>DATLKS010000321.1:0-6726 GCA_035538255.1 Terriglobales bacterium | reverse complement strand
ATCTGGGGCTGATTTTCGCCATCGCCTTTTGCACCTTTCTGCTGGAGAACCAGACGTCGATTTTCGCGAGCATTCTTAAGCGTACCGGCAGTCAGATTCTGGATGTGACCGATGCGGACATATGGGTGATGGATGGGCAGACCGAATATTTCGAACAAACCAAGGCGCTAAAGGACACCGACCTGACGCGGGTACGAGGCGTGCACGGCGTCGAATGGGCAGTCAACTTGTTCAAGGGTTATCCCGTCGCCCGGACACGGGCCGGTAAGTTCGCCTCATGTATTCTGCTCGGCCTCGATGACGCGACGCTGACCGGTGCTCCCCGGAAGATGTTGCTCGGCTCCTGGGAGCGCTTACGTGAACCGGATTCGATCGTTATCGATAACGCCGGGTACATCCTGCTCTTCCCGGGCGAACCACTTGAACTCGACCGCGAGCTGGAGATGAACGACCACCGGGTGAAGATTGTTGGGATATCGGACGCATCCGCTCCCTTCCTGAGCAATCCGGTCATTCACACACGCTACAGCGAGGCCGTGAACTTCGTGGGGCACGAGCGCACCCAGCTTTCCTATGTGCTGGTGCAATCGCAGCCCGGCGTCAGCGCGGAAAGGATCTGCCGACGCATCGAGGCACAAACCGGCTTACGTGCGCGCACGACGGATGAGTTCCGTTGGGACTGCATTGTCTACTACCTGAAGAACACCGGCATACCGGTGAATTTCGGGATCACCATCACGATCGCGTTAATCGTTGGGACCGTGGTCGCCGGTCAGACTTTTTATTTGTTTACGCTCGAAAACCTGAAGCAGTTCGGCGCCCTGAAGGCAATCGGCGTCACCAACTGGCGGCTGACTGGCATGGTGCTGCTGCAGGCATTCACCGTTGGGGTGATGGGTTTCGGACTGGGAACGGGCATGGCCGCTGCCTTCTTTGAAATGACCCTCCGGAAAATAGCCACGCGAGGAATCATCCTGATGTGGCAGAGCGTTGCCTTGACAGGCGGCTGCATCTTGTTCGTTGTCATCATCGCCAGTCTTCTGAGTATTCGGCGCGTCATCGTGTTAGAGGCGGCGGCAGTGTTTCGAGGGTGAACCGTGCAAGAAGACCAACCCATTGCTATTTCGTGCCGCGGGGTGCAGAAGCACTTCGGCGATGGCGCGCGCGTCCAAGCGTTGCGCGGTGTCGACTTCGATGCCCGGCTCGGGGAACTTACCTTCATTGTTGGCCCGAGCGGTTCCGGCAAGACCACGCTCTTATCCGTGATCACCGGGTTGCTGGATCCAAGTGACGGTGAGGTAGAACTTTTCGGGAGCAATGCCGGTCGTCTGCCTGAAAACCAGCGCATTCTCTTCCGCCGTGAAAACGTCGGCTTCGTTTTCCAGCAATTCAACCTGTTGCCAGCGCTGACGGCGGCCGAGAACGCGGCGGTCCCGCTCATTGCAGCCGGAATGAAACGCGCGGAAGCCATCGAGCGTGCGAAGGCATTGCTCGATCAGCTGGGGCTCAATGGGCGGCGCGACGCGCTGCCCGCCACGCTGTCCGGAGGCGAACAACAACGCGTCGCGATCGCACGGGCTCTGGTTCACGAGCCGAGGCTGGTCGTCTGCGACGAGCCGACGGCCGCGCTTGATCACGCGACCGGGGAAGCGGTAATGAAACTGGTTGCTGCGAACGCCGTTCAGCCGGATCGCGCTGCAACCGTCGTCACGCACGACTCGCGCGTTTTTCACTTTGCAGACGTTATCGCCCACATGGACGACGGGCGGATCCTCAAAACGGAACGGAACATTAAGACGGAGATTCAGTCATGAAGAGAAGAGTTCTTCCGATAGTTGCCGCGGTTGCGGCAATTCTTGGGATGATTTCGGTGGCGCGTACGCGTCCGAAGCGAGAATCGACGGTTCCGCCTTCGACTCCGCCTACGTCAAGCTTCGAGCGGGTCGTCGCGGGAGTCGGGCTGGTCGAAGCCAACTCTGAAAACATCGACGTAAGTTGTGCGGTTTCCGGCATGGTCACGCAGCTGTACGTAAAAGCAGGAGACCGTGTGGGGCAAGGCCAGAAGCTGTTCTCTCTGGATGACCGCGACCTGCGAGCAGACCAAGAGTTCAAACGCACTGCACTAGAGGGGGCTCGGGCCCGTTTGGCCAAGCTCGAACAGGAACCTCGTGCTGAAGATATTCCACCGGCCGAAGAGCGCGTGCGCGAGGCCCAGGCAAATTTGGCGGATGCGGAAGTGCAAGTGCGATTGATCGAAAGCGTTACCGACAAACGCGCGGTCCGTGACGAGGACGTTCAGCGCAGGAGACTTGCCTACAAAGCGGCCCAGGCGCGGCTGGCCGAGGCGGAAGCGCAGTTGAAGTTACTCAGGGCGGGTGCTTGGGCTCCCGACATTGCCGTCGCGAAATCGGAAGTCGCCCAGGCAGAAGCTCAGGTCAAGATGGCTGAAACCAATATTGATCGTCTGACTATGCGCGCGCCGATTGCGGGCGTCATTCTGCAGAACAAAGTAAGGCTGGGCCAGTTTGCGCAGTGCGGTCCGGTCAGTGAGCCTCTCATGATTCTCGGAAGTGTTACTCCTTTGCATGTCCGTGTGGACGTGGATGAGACCGATGCCTTGCGCGTGCGGGGCGGAGCGCCTGCGGTGGCGTCTCCTCGTGGAAACGGTTCTACCAGAATTCCCTTGGAGTTTGTCCGCTTCGAGCCTTACGTGCTCCCCAAGAAATCGCTGACCGGGGACAGCACGGAGCGCGTAGACACTCGCGTTCTGCAGGTGATCTATCGCATTCGGGATGCTGAGCCTTCGGTCTACGTTGGTCAGCAAATGGATGTCTATATCGAAGTGCCTTCATCGGCGAATGCCGGGCATGCTGCGAATTGGTCATCGACTGGGCAAGACCGAATCGCAGATGCCAGCGCCGCGCATACTGTCGGGGAGCAACGATGACCGCGGTGCGTCCACAAACAATCCGTGAGGGCGACTCACGATTTTCGTCGCGAGCCGTCCCGAAATGGGCACTAATGGGAGTGGTTGCGGCTCTTGCCCTCCTTCCCGGTTGCGCAGTTGGGCCCAGATACCGACGCCCAACAACGCCCATACCCTCTCAGTGGAATGTCGATCAGCCTCGCGGAACAATGAGCACACGCGAACCGGTTGAGCAGTGGTGGGCGTCATTTAATGACCCCGAATTTGACAAGCTCATCCGGCAGGCAATCGGATCCAATCTCGACCTGAAAACAGCCGCAGCTCGCATCGCAGAAGCTCGCGCAGAACGTGGAATTTCTAACTCTAATTTTTTTCCGACGGTTCAAGCCGCAGCATCAGCCACGCGCGACCGTGTCGTCGTGATTGTGCCTCCGGCGGAAACGCAGACATCCGCGAAGATTGTTCACGCCGAATTCAATAACTATCAAGCCGGTTTTGACGCCTCCTGGGAACTCGACATATTCGGACGTATTCGACGTGATCGGCAAGCCGCCTCGGCCGATCTCGCGGCAGCCGAGGACGAGCGTCAGGCAGTGCTGGTAACCGTATTGGGCGAGGTGGGACGCGCTTACATTGAATTGCGTGGTTTTCAGCTTCGGCTTGAGATCGCCAACAAAAATATCAAAACACAACAAGACACGCTCGCGCTGACCGAAGCCCGGTCGAAAGCGGGTTTGGCGACGGAACTCGACGTTTCCCGGGCGAAAGCGCAGCTCGACACTACGGCCTCCGTTGTTCCCTCATTGCAAAGCGGAATCGAAAGCTCGATGCATCGGCTGAGCGTGCTCCTGGGGGAAGAACCGGGCGCTCTGCGTGCTGAGTTATTGCCTTCGTCCCCAGTTCCTGTACTCCCGCCCGAAGTGCCGATTGGATTGCCATCTCAACTGCTCGAGCGTCGCCCGGACATTCGCCAGGCGGAGGCCCAAATCGTCGCGGCAACCGCACGGGTAGGCGAGGCCAGATCGGAATTCTTCCCTCGGGTTGTCCTCTCCGGATCTGCGGGCCGTCAAGCAGCGCAGTTGCATGACATCACTCTGGGGATCGGGAATTTCTTTAGCGCCGGACCAACGATCAGCTTGCCGGTCTTCACCGGTGGGCGAATTCGTTCACAGATTCGGGTTCAGGATGCTCGTCTTGAGCAGGCTGCGATTGTTTATCGCGCGACTATCCTCCTTGCGCTCGAAGAAACAGAAGACGCTCTGGTCAGTTACTCGCAGGAACAGTCGCGCCGTGAGCGCTTGGAGAGCGCGGTCAAATCGAACGAGGAGGCGGTTCAGTTGTCGTCTGAAACTTATCGAGCTGGGCTGACCGATTTCCTTTCGGTCCTTGATGCCGAGCGTGAGCTTTATGCGAACGAAGATTTGCTGGCCCAAAGCCGCGCCACGCAGGCAGTCAACTTGATCGTGCTTTATAAGGCGCTTGGAGGGGGATGGCAACACGTCTCGCAACCATAAGCGACAAAGGCTCACAAAAGTTTTTTTGAATAAAGCCATGAGGGCAAAGAAATTCTATGAGTGTACAAAGCAGCTTTTCTCAGCAGACTGTGACGACAATCTCTTTGCAAGTGCCCAGGCCGGGGAACGGGCATTAAACCGAGCCATCGTCACGGCCGAGATCGGCAGGAGCTACGAAGAATATCTTGAGATCTTCGACAGGTTTTACGCCGAGGATATCGAGGTTAGCAGCGCCACCAGCATCGGACAGATTCGTGGCAAGGGAAGGGTGAGCTCACTTCTTTATGACTTCCTGGTCCCGTTGCACATACTGGCCGAGATCGGCGGCGTGTCAGTCTCCATCCGACAAATCAAGATGCCTGGTGATGCTGCAGATGAGACACATTCGGCATGGACACTCGACCTCGTTGGCGCGACCGGCAGAAGCTGCACGGCAAGCTGCGTACGCTTCGGAAGTGGAAAGACTCGCTCGCAGTGTACGAGCACCACTATGACGAGCGGCAAGGTGGCGAACCGCTGACCGAAGAGGATCTTAAAGTTTGGCGTTATCGCGAAAGGTGAATATGACTCTTGAAACATCGCTCATAGATTCAGCTCTTAGGAATTGGCGGTCGACAGTTGATCGTGTGGAAAAGCATTTTGGAAATCTCTCACAAGAGCAACTGCTGCAGGAAGTTGCTCCTGGAAAGAACCGATTAATTTACCTGTGGGGTCATCTCACAGCGGTGAATGATGCTCTCATCCCGCTTCTTGGCTTCGGATCCAGGCTTCATCCGGAACTTGACCTTATGTTCGTGTCGAACCCAGACCGGACTGTTCCAACTATATTTTCAGGCGATGATTTGAAAATTATCTGGCAAGAGACCAATCAGGTTCTGTGGGAAGAATTTTCGAAGCTGTCGCCCGCCGACTGGCTGCAGAAGCACAGTGCTATATCTGCAGAGGATTTCTTGCGAGAGCCGCATCGCAATCGGTTCACCGTCCTACTCGGCAGAACGACGCATATGGCCTATCACTTGGGTCAGGCAAAGCTTTCGCCGAGAGCACAAACGTAAAACATAAATTGAAAGCGACCGGCGCTGTGCGTGACGGACTTTCACACGCAGTAGCGGAGGCATGCACGGGAGTGAGGTTATGGCGAAGGTGATCGAATTCTATCTTCGTGGCCCTGTCGCGAAGAAAGTGAAGCCGATACCAATCGAGCAGCGCGGAAGGCTAATCGAGTTTCCCAAGGAAACATTCGCCGCGCAGTCTAAAACTAAGGATATTACGGGAGGCGGTGAAGGAAGCCCGTCAACTGCCCCTTTCTTTTGCTGTTTCTAATGTTCTCAATGAACGTAGGTTCGGCGACGCACAAATGGATGCAGATTCTGTGCCTGCTGCCCGCGCTGGGGTTTCAAGTTTGAGTTACATTCATGCTTGCCGGGCGCGCGCTCGAAATGCTGCTACCTTGGCCCGGTTACCGCAGGACTGTGGACTGCACCAGCGTCTCCGGTGAGCCTTGGTACGATCGTAAAACCACAGCACGCATTGCTCGCCTTCACACTGACGAACTAAGTCGAAGTCGGCATGGGCTAACAGCTCCGCGATCGACTCGGCAACAGGTGCGAGATATTCCTCAACTGTCTTCTCACGGTACCGGCGTTCCAAGCGAACATCTGTTCGCGACTTTGCTGTGAGAACGCAATGACTCACCGATCGTTCAAGAAAACCATTCAGTTCGTCCAATGGGACCGCTTTTTTGGCCCTTCTCGCCTGTATTGCCTTGCGGGCGATCTCTCTCAGCTTACGTGCCGTTCGAAGAAGAACACCAGCTGGCCATGTCGTTGATGGCAGAGTGTGGCGGAATCCCTCTCGGACAATCCATGCTGCAACATCTTCATCGCTTTGCCATGTGTCGGTCAGTTCACTCCCGCTCATATAAAGCGTGTTGATGAAGTTGATAACTGGATGATCGCCCAACGAATCGAGGGGAGAAGCAGCGTGCTTCGTTCGAATTATTCCGCTTTTCATCGCTTACTTCTGAAAAGAAATATGTAACTTTTCTGCACCCCTATTCAGGTTACACGAATCTATGCTCTCGTAACAAGTAAAAATATATTTTCTGGTTACAGAAGGCATGTGAAACGGTTTCCCTTGCCCCAGTTGAATGCGCGGAATGGATCGCTTTCGATTACGCGCGTGCGGACGCCATCCATTTCCGGCGGAATTGCTACCTGCTTGCCTCGTTCCACGAAAATGACGACGGTGCCTTCTCCAGCGCTGTCATTACTCGCGCCGACGCCG
>DATLKS010000320.1:0-3489 GCA_035538255.1 Terriglobales bacterium | reverse complement strand
AGTGACTCCGCCTACCTCGCCAGCGTATTCGACCAGATTCCCGGTCCGGTCCTGGCCGTCGGCCACTCGTACGGGGGTGCGGTGATCACCAACGCCGCCACCACAGCCAGGAACGTCGTCGGTCTGGTCTATGTCGCCGCTCCCGAACCACGTGGCGAGACTTACGCAGAGCGATGCCGGCGTCCTGAATGGTGCGAACGCCCATCGCCGACAGATCCAAGCATATGAAAGGTATTCATCATGAAAGCAAACAAGCTCTTGCTCGCCGCGAGACACCCCGCGGCGGTTCCCTTACCCATTGAAGGTGAGTTGCCTTCTTTCAGTGGCGCGACCGCGTGGCTCAATTCGCCGCCGCTCTCGGCGGCCGACCTGCGCGGGAAAGTCGTCCTCATCGACTTCTGGACCTATACCTGCATCAACTGGCTGCGCACCCTTCCCTATGTGCGCGCGTGGGCCGACAAATACCGGGATCACGGAGTGGTGGTGATCGGCGTGCACTCGCCTGAGTTCCCCTTTGAGCACGACCTCGAGAACGTGCGCCAAGCTGCGAAGAACATGCGGGTCGCGTATCCGATCGCGATCGATAACGACTATGCGATCTGGAGTGCTTTCAATAACCACTATTGGCCGGCCCTCTATATCGTCGATGTGCAGGGGCGTATTCGATATCATCAATTCGGCGAGGGCGCATACGAACAGTCGGAAATGATTATTCAACAGTTGCTGGCCGAGGCCGGCATCGGCGGCATCGATCATGAACTGGTCTCGGTCGATGCCCAGGGTGCTGAAGCTGCCGCCGATTGGGGCAGCTTGAGGTATCCAGAAAACTATGTCGGCTATGAGCGCACCGAGAACTTTTCGTCTACCGGTGGGGCAGTAGTTGACAAGCCTCGCGTCTATTCTGCCCCCGCGCGCTTCTCGCTCAATCATTGGGCCCTTTCGGGTGATTGGACGGTGGAGCAACAGGCCACGGTGCTGAACAAGGCCAACGGGCGCATCGTGTATCGCTTTCACGCCCGCGATCTTCATCTGGTCATGGGACCAGCAGCGCGAGGAACGTCCGTACGCTTTCGCGTGTTCATCGATGGACAGGCGCCGGGCGCTGCTCACGGAAGTGACGTTGACGACCAGGGCAACGGCACGGTTACCCAACAGCGGCTGTATCAGCTGATCCGGCAACCCAAGCCCATTGCTGATCGCCAGTTCGAGATCGAGTTTCTCGATGCGGGCGTGGAGGCTTTCGCGTTCACGTTCGGCTGATCCACGACAGAGGCCATTCACCCGATCACCGCATTTCAATTGCTGGCCCAAGTTCAAGGAAAGGAACGTCCCGTGGAACACCCGACTTTTTATCGCACGACACAGATAGATGAGCTCTCCATCTTTTACAGAGAAGCCGGCCCCAAAGACGCGCCGACGCTTCTCCTGCTGCACGGACTTCCCTCTTCATCGCGGATGTTCGAGCCTCTCTTCGCCCGGCTTTCCGATCGCTATCACCTTGTCGCGCCCGATTACCCGGGCTTCGGACACAGCGACTGGCCGGACCCGAAAAAATTCGCGTATACGTTCGATCACTACGCCGAGATCATGAATCACTTCACCGAAGCGCTCGGGCTCTCGCGCTACACGCTTTACATGCAGGATTACGGCGGCCCCGTGGGTTTTCGCATGGCCTTGGCCCATCCGGACCGGATCGAGGCGCTCATCGTCCAGGACGCGGTGGCGCACAACGAAGGCCTGGGGGCGAATTGGAAGCCGCGGCGGGCCTTTTGGGCCGATCGCGAGGCCCTCGAAAGCACGCTTCGCACCAATCTCCTGTCGCTACCGACGACGCGGACGCGCCATGTCGGGAACGATCCCAACGTGGAACGCTATGACCCGGATCTCTGGACCGATGAATTTGCCTTTCTCAACCAGCCCGGCCAGGCTGACATTCAAAGCGACCTGTTCTACGACTATCGAACCAATGTGGACGCCTACCCGAAATGGCAAGCATGGATGCGCGAGAAGCAGCCGCGCCTGCTGGTGATCTGGGGGAAGTATGACCTCTCGTTCGACCTCTCGGAGCCGGAAGCCTATCGCCGGGACGTACCCAACGCTCAAGTTCACGTGCTCGACGCCGGTCATTTCGCATTGGACACGGCTGCAGATGAGATCGCCGATCTGGTTGACAGCTTTCTGACTGGTTCGATGTAAATCCCAACGTTCAACTGGTCGGTTTTCCCACCATGATCCTGGTGAGTCACAGGTGAGATAGCTGACACACCAGGATCATGGTGTGATGTTCAACGGAATAAAGTTTGGATTTACAATCGGGAGGGCCAACTTCGACTTACTGCGGCTTCGCGTTCTCTGTCGTATTTAGAGGTACCCTGATCCTTACGAACTCTCTGCTCTTGGAGCATATTCACTGAAACGAGGGTCGATTCTGTCCTGCTTCCAGCATATACTTGAAACAGAAGAACCGTCAAGCATACAGAAAGAGGAAAGCAACGATGACTCCCATGCAGATGAAACTCGAACTGGTCGCGGTGCCCGTCTCAGACGTTGACCGCGCCAAGGCTTTTTATACCGAGAAGATCGGCTTTCACGCTGATCATGACTACCAGGTCAGGGATGATCTGCGTTTCGTCCAGCTAACCCCTCCCGGTTCCGCCTGCTCGATCGTGATTGGGGTTGGGATTACAGACATGCCGCCGGGATCGCAAAAAGGTCTGCAAATGGTGGTAGCAGATGTGAAAGCGGTACGCGATGAACTGGTCAAACGAGGGGTTGCAGTCAGTGAGATCGAAGTCATGCCTTGGGGTTCATTTGTCTATTTTAGCGATCCCGATGGCAATCGCTGGTCCTTGCAGCAACTGCCCAGTCGCACCTAGCTTCCACGCAGTCACTCATTCCCTTTGAGTTTGCGCCACCCGCCCGCGCGGTTATTAGCGATAATGGCTTTAAAGAGGTTCAAAAGGGCGCGCGTGTTGATGGTTTCATCCTGACGGACTTGAATCGCCCGCGCGGTCCGGTTCCCTTGTCCCTGGTTAATAATGCCCTCGGGATCGGGCACGATGGGGTCGTAGATGAAAATGTTGAGATGATCCTTCGCTCCCAGCAGCGCGCAGATGTTGCCATGCAGCGTAAAATAGGGCTGCTTTGTGCGCTTGATGGTCTCGGTCACGTCCGGGTCGGCGGCATGCACCAGATCTCGCACCTGGCGGCACATATCCCGCTGCCAGCCAGGGAGCGTAGCAATGTATTCGTCGATGCGGGAGTCGGTCTGGTATGCACTCATGGAATGATGATACCACGCATCAAGGTTCTTCTGCTTGGCTGACAGAGTGGGATGCGAGCCTACGACATCCACGTGGAGACGCGTGACGAGAACTATGTGGACGAACATGTGGAGAAACCGCGCTGATCTGCCTTGACACACCGGGATAGCATCGCGAGAGCAAACGTTCCTGCTGACTGAGAGAGACCGATGAGGCTGCTCTGTTG
>DATLKS010000319.1:0-3408 GCA_035538255.1 Terriglobales bacterium | reverse complement strand
GAATTTCCCCGTCCATGGAGCGCGTCTCGGTAACTAATCTGGCCAAGTTTTTGCTGTGGTTTGGGACTCTTTCAGGCATCTACCTTTATGCCTTTCCCGCCCCCAACCTCTTTTATATAGGGCTGTCGCTCGCTCATGTTGGGCTGGGAGTCGTCGCCGCCACCGCGGCTGTGATTTTCATTCGCAGACTTACCTGCTTTACGCGTCTAGTGAAGGCTGGAGCCACGCTCATTCTTTTGGGCGTGCTCGCGGGCGTCATCGTGATGGTGATTGGCGGGACGCGTCCACACCTTATTTACCTGTGGCTGCACGCGATCCTGTCGTTCGCCGGTGCTCTGCTTCTGCTTGGGAGTTGGTTGCGGCGGAGAGGCTGGTTTTCGGCCGAGCCAGACAAGCTGGCTTTTCAATGCGCACTTCTATTCGTGGCTGCAGTCGTTCTGGGCTGGGGCGCCCGGTATGCGCGAGTCAATCGATGGAATGCATCCACCCCGATCAGGAATCCCCAAATTGCGCCGCCCGATATGACGGCCGAAGGCGATGGGCCACGGGGATCTTTCTTTCCCAGTTCTGCACAGACGAGCGACGGAAAGCTGATTCCGGCCAAGTACTTCATGGAATCGCAGGCCTGCGAGCGCTGTCACAAAGATGTTTACCAGCAGTGGAACAGCTCCGCACACCACTTCTCATCGTTCAACAATCAATGGTATCGCAAGAGCATCGAGTACATGCAGGACGTCGTGGGAACGCGTCCATCAAAGTGGTGCGGCGGCTGTCACGATCCTTCGGTGCTCTACAGCGGAATGATGGATCGTCCGATCAAGCAGATCGTGCACACCCCGGAGGCGAACGCCGGACTCGGATGCCTGATGTGCCACTCCATCACGAAGGTAAAAAGCACGATGGGACAGGGGGATTTCGTCCTCGTCTATCCCAAGCTTCACGAGTTGGCCGCGAGCAAAAACCCAGTCATGCGCTGGCTGCACGATTACGCCATCTATCTCAATCCCGAACCGCATCGGCGCGCATTCTTCAAGCCGTTTATGCACAACCAGCAATCGGCAGAATTCTGTTCGAGCTGCCACAAAGTGCATCTCGACATTCCCGTGAATCACTATCGCTGGATTCGCGGCTTCAATGACTATGACAACTGGCAGGCCAGCGGCGTTTCCGGTTTGGGCGCAAGGTCGTTCTATTATCCGCCAAAGCCACAGCGCTGCCTCGATTGCCACATGCCGCTGGTTGAGTCCGCAGATTATGGCAATACCGACGGCAAGCTGCATTCCCATCGCTTCCCCGCAGCCAATACTGCGCTGCCGTTTGCGAATCAAGACGAGAAGCAGATGGAATCCGTTCTGAATTTTCTGAAGAACGGGATCATCAGCGTCGATATCTTCGCCATCTCTCCCGAATCGGAAAAACCTAGCGCGGCGGCGAGCGTCCCTGGCGAACTCTCGACGACGTTTGCTGTGGGTGAAGAAGCGGAATCGAATTCGACTCCCACTGGCGCAAATGCCGAAACTTCCGAACCGTTTGAAGTCTCGGCGCCATTGAACAAGGTTCAGCCTGCGCTCCGCCGGGGCGACACCGAACGCGTCGATGTAGTCGTACGCACGCGTAAGGTCGGGCACTTCTTTCCTGCAGGAACGGTGGACGGCTTCGATGTTTGGCTCGAATTGAAGGCGACTGACGACAATGGCCAAGTCCTGTTCTGGAGCGGCCGCGCAGAAGACGATGGCAAAGGACCGGTCGAGAGGAGCGCGCACTTCTATCGCTCGCAGAGCATCGACGAGCACGGCAATCCCATTAACAAGCGCAACGCCTGGGCAGCGCGCGCGCTGGTGTACGTCAAGCTGATCCCACCCGGGGCCGCCGATACCGTCCACTACCGCCTGCACATTCCCGAGAACGCGGGCAACAAGATCAAGTTGGAAGCCAGGCTCAACTATCGTAAGTTCTCCTGGTATTACACGCAGTTCTCCTATGCCGGCAACAACGAAGGTGATTCGAGTCAGATGGCTCCCAGTTACGACGATCGCAAAGTTGCCTTCAACGCCGCCACCGATGAGGTCTCAGGCAAGCTGAAGTTCATTCCCAATCTGCCAATAACGACCATTGCCCAGGACGAAGTAACGCTTCCTATCGTTGCCGGGAGTGCTCCTAAAACGGAACCGAAGCGCGTCTTCAATGCACAGGATTGGGAGCGATGGAACGATTTCGGCATCGGTCTCCTGCTCCAGGGTGACTCGAAAGGCGCGCTGGATGCATTCGAAGCCGCGTCAAAGGCAGATCCCAAGAAGGCGGACAGCTACGTCAATATGGGTCGGGTCTTTGTGCAGGAGGGCGACGAGCAGCGCGCTGAGCAGGTCCTTGAGAAAGCAATAGCGATGGATAACACTCTGGCGCGCGCTCATTACTTTTACGCGCGCGCGCTGCGTAATGAAGGAAAATATGAGGAAGCTCTGCAGCACCTGCGCATCGCCGAGCAGCAGTATCCGCAGGATCGCGTCGTGATCGATGACATAGGACGCATCCTCTTCCTGCAACACAAATATCAACACGCGATCGACGAGCTTAATAAGACCATTGCGATCGATCCCGAAGACCTGCAGGCAAATTACAACCTGATGCTTTGTTATCGCGGTTTGGGCAACAACGAACAGGCAGCGGCATATCAGAAGCGCTATCTGCGATTCAAAGCCGATGAGGCTGCCCAGGCGCTCACCGGTCCTTATCGCCTCAGTCATCCCGAGGACAACAATGAGCGCCAGTCGATTCACGAGCACGACAGCGCTCCGTTAAAACCGCGTGCGCGTCAGACGAAGGCTGCGCAGTTGCCTAGCAAGCCGCATATTGCGGAATCCCGCTTTCCATTCTTTCTTTCTACCGGACATTAATGAATAACCTCATCCGCCGCCTTCTATTCTTTAGTTTCGTTCTGGGCTGCACGGCTGCCTTCGCGCAGAAGCCGCAGTACACGAACATCACTCAGAGCTCCGGCATTCACTTTGTCCACAACAACGGCGCGACCGGAAAGCGCTATCTCCCGGAAACACTAGGCGCTGGAGTCGCTTTCATCGATTACGACAATGATGGCTGGCAGGACATCCTGTTTGCCAACAGCGAGGACTGGCCGGGCGCTCCCAAACATCCTTCCACGCTGAAGCTCTACCACAATAACCACAATGGGACATTTACCGACGTCACGCAGAAGGCCGGCCTCGCCGTGAGTTTGTACGGCATGGGTGTGGCCGTCGGAGATTATGACAGCGACGGATACGACGATGTCTTTATCACCGCCGTCGGACAGAGCCGCCTGTTTCACAACAACGGCAATGGGACCTTCACAGACGTGACACAGAAGGCCGGCATGAGTGGTGTGCAGGAGTTCAGCACCAGCGCGGCCTGGGT
>DATLKS010000318.1:0-1642 GCA_035538255.1 Terriglobales bacterium | reverse complement strand
ACGCGCCGGTTTGGTTGCGGGGCCGCGCCTTCAGGCCGCAGGCCGCAAGATTACGCCACTGGGCGGCGCTTCAACATACCTCCAGCCTGGGATCGCAAAGCAAATCCTCGACCTGGAATTCCTTACCGTGAGTGGCCCTGACGAAGCTCGCCGCGCAGTTCGCGAGAACCTGGCTATCGGCGCGGACCTCCTAGCAGGCTGCTGAAAAAGTCGGAGATTTTGTAACGAGGCGGCGTGCGGTGCGTCTTATTGAGCATGCGAGGAACCGATCAGCAGCAGGGACATGTTTTTAGCTACATTTCGCCGGAGCAGCGGGTACGCAAAGATCATGCGCTGCGGCCGATCCGTACGATGGTAGACAAGGTACTTAAGGAACTGTCGCCTGAGTTCAACAAGATGTATTCCAAAGTGGGTCGTCCATCGATTCCGCCGGAGCAGTTGCTGCGCGCTCTGCTGTTGCAGATGTTGTACTCGGTGCGCAGCGAGCGACTGCTGATAGAGGAGATCGACTACAACATTTTGTTTCGCTGGTTCGTGGGGCTGAATTTGGACGATGCAGTGTGGGATGCCACGGTGTTCACCAAGAACCGTGACCGTTTGCTGGAGGCCGAAGTGGCCAAGGACTTTCTGGCGCTGGTGGTGGAGCAAGCACGCGGGCAGGGCTGGGCCTCGGACGAGCACTTCACGGTCGACGGAAGTTTGCTGGAAGCTTGGGCCAGCGCGAAGAGTTTTCAGCCCAAGAACAAAAAGAGTTCGTCTCCGCCGGATGATCCCGGAAATCCCACCGTGGATTATCGCGGCGAGAAGCGCTCGAACGAAACGCACGAGTCGAAAAGCGATCCAGAAGCGCAGATGGCGCGCAAAGGCGCGGGCAAGGAGGCCAAGTTGAGCTACAGCGGGAATCTGCTGGTGGAGAATCGCAACGGCTTAATTGTGGACAGCCGGGTGTGGGAAGCCACGGGCACGGCCGAGCGCTATGCCGCGCTGGAAATGCTGCAGGAACTTCCGGGAAGCGGGCGTGTGACGGTGGGCGGCGACAAGGGCTTCGACACCGCGGATTTTGTGCGCGAGTGCCGGAACATGTGGGTGACACCGCACGTGGCGCAAAACCTGGGACGACGAGGCGGCAGCGCCATTGATAATCGCACCACGCTGCACGAGGGCTATGCCCGCAGTCAGAAGAAGCGGAAGCGCATCGAAGAATGTTTTGGCTGGCTGAAGACCATTGCGTTGATGCGCAAAGTTCGGCATCGCGGAACGTTGAAAGTCGATTGGATCTTCACGTTCGCCTGCGCGGCCTACAACCTGGTGCGCATGCGGAACCTAATGCGCAGCGTAGTTCCGACGTAGTAAGTCCGGGCCGTAGTGTCTTTGAACGGCGCTGAAACGCTTCTTTCGGGCGCTTGGTCGCACGAAAAATCACGCCTCAGACGCTCAAAAACTCCCGAAATGACTCAAACCAACCTAGAAATTGCTGGCTCAGCACGATTTTTCAGCAGCCTGCTAGGCAATCGGACTCTTGGCAGGTGTACGTAAGTTCTTGAGCTGGCCTGTTTCCATTCCCTGTGACCGAGTGGCCAAGGCTCATCTCTGTGTGGTGCTCATAACAAAGCGGCTGCAGACTGCTTGCTTGTTGGTCCGG
>DATLKS010000317.1:0-2449 GCA_035538255.1 Terriglobales bacterium | reverse complement strand
CACCCTGTTTGTCAGATTCACCGGGGATAAGGTCACAAGCATCAAACAGTTTCCGCAATAGCGCACCCCCCCGTCCACTCGGTCCGCAAATAGAAATAACAATTGTCAAAGGAAAAATTGCGGAGGTCTTAGGCCACGGGGAGATGCACGAGCTGGGACTGCCACGGCGTCTGGAGGAGTTGGAGGCGTGCGACGGTGATGGGCAGGTGGAAGCGCTTTGGACCGGCACTGCCGGGATTGATGTATAACACGTCGTCGCGCCAGTGAGATTCGGGCTTGTGAGTGTGGCCGCTGATGACGATGTGGAAGCCGGCGGTTTTCGGGCTGAGGTTGAGTTGTTCAAGATTGTGCAGGACGTAGATCTGGACATCCTCTAGTCCGACCACTGCGGTGAGCGGAAGGGACAAGGTCCAGGGTTCGGTGTCCACGTTGCCGCGAACAGCGAAGACCGGTGCGACGGCTTTGAGCTGGTCGAGGATGGTGGGGTTGCCGATGTCGCCTGCGTGAATGATGGCTTGGGAGCCTCGGAGCGCGCAGAGGGCTTCAGGGCGGAGGAGACCGTGGGTATCGGAGATGATGCCGAGGAGGAAAGACTGCATGGCACGGCCAGACTAGCACAGCGGCGCTGGCCTTTGCGGCCCAGTCGGGGCACCACCACGATGGGAGCGCCATCGACCGGGCTGGGTCCCGGAGATGTCCCGCTGTTCCCGCGCGACATCAGCACGCAGGAGATTAACGCGTCCGACCTGCAACTGCTATAGAAATCACTGCCCTCGGCACGTTGACAATTCTCAACGCAGCCCATAGCATTTTTAGTTCGCATGGCGATGTAGCCCGCTTATGAGTGCTGCGTAACAGCCCGCGAATCGCGCTTGATCTCTCTGCAGCGTTTTTTGGTGCGAAACACCGGTTTGGTCGTAAACCGCAGGTATAGCTCTATTTCTGGAGGAATGATGGCCATCAAGGTTGGGATCAATGGATTTGGACGAATCGGGCGCAACATCGTGCGGACAGCGATTGACGACAAGGACATTCAGTTTGTCGCCGTGAACGACATCACCGATTCAAAAACGCTGGCGCACCTGCTGAAATACGATTCGATTTTGGGGAACTTGCCGCATGCGATTACGCATACTGAGGACACGATTTCGGTCGAGGGAAAACCGATCAAAGTTTTCAAGGCGAAAGATCCGGCGCAGATTGATTGGGCCAGTGTTGGGGCAGACATCGTGGTCGAATCGACGGGATTGTTTACCAAGGGCGAACAAGCGAAAGCGCATCTGCGCGGCTCGGTGAAGAAGGTAGTTATTTCCGCGCCTGCTGACGGTCCGGACGCGACCTTTGTGCTCGGAGTAAACCACAACACTTACGATCCGGCGAAGCATAATGTGATTTCGAACGCGTCGTGCACTACAAATTGCCTCGCGCCGGTAGCCAAGGTTCTGCACGAGACGTTCGGAATCCACAGCGGCACCATGACCACGATCCACTCATACACCAACGACCAGAAGCTTCTCGATTTGCCGCACAAGGATTTGCGCCGCGCGCGCGCTGCGGCGATCAGCATGATTCCGAGCTCGACCGGCGCGGCGAAAGCACTGCATCTGGTACTCCCAGATCTGAAAGGCAAGCTCGATGGCTACGCGATGCGGGTGCCCACGCCCAACGTGAGCGTGGTGGACCTGACAGTGTTCGTGGACAAGCCGGCAACGAAGGAATCCGTGAACGCAGCGTTGAAGGCTGCCGCCTACGGCCCGCTGAAGGGAATCCTTGGATATACGGAAGAAGAGCTGGTATCCGCGGATTTCAAGGGTAATTCGAATTCGTCGATTGTGGACTCGGAATACACCAAAGTGGTAGGCGACAAGTGCGTGAAAGTTTTGGCGTGGTACGACAACGAGTGGGGCTACTCCTGCCGTTGCCGTGATTTAATTAAGTTGCTGGCGTCCAAGTTTTAACTAGGCAGCGAACAGCGAGCAGATAGCAGCGAGCAGTGAAGCGCTGAGAAATAGCTACACCTTTGCCGAGAAGGGCGCAGTTATGCTGCGCCCCTGACATGAAAAAGATCGAAGTGTTTTGGACGGAAGCATAAATGGATAAACTCACGATCAAGGACCTCGATTTGCGCGGCAAGCGAGTTTTTCTGCGGGTTGATTTCAACGTGCCGTTGAAAGACGGCGTGGTCACCGACGACACGCGTATCCGCGAAACCCTGCCAACGTTGAAACTGGCCATGGAAAAGGGTGGGCGGTTGGTGCTGGCTTCGCACTTGGGCCGGCCTAAAGGGGGGCCCGATCCGAAATATTCGCTGCTTCCGGCCGCGAGAAAATTGGAAGAGCTGCTCGGCCAGCCGGTGGTATTTGGTCTGGACTGCGTCGGTCCAGGCGTTGCATCGCAGAGCAAAGCGCTTCGCGATGGAGAAATCCTAGTTTTGGAGAACGTCCGCTTC
>DATLKS010000316.1:0-5423 GCA_035538255.1 Terriglobales bacterium | reverse complement strand
TGCTTCTGCTAGCTTATACTCAGCGAAATTTTCGCGACCGGCCCGTCGCCCTCGATGCATGCCGGAGTTCACGTTTAAAGAGAGTTCAGAGTACGTCAGTCGCTTCGAGCGAAGACATGGGGATGCGAGTGAAATTCTGGGGCGTCCGCGGCTCAACGCCGACTCCCCAGGCTGAGAATCTGCGCTATGGCGGCAATACCTCGTGTGTGGAGGTCCGCGTCAATGGCCAGATGTTCGTCTTCGATTGCGGCACCGGGTTTCGCAATCTCGGCAAGGAACTCATAAACGAATCAGCAGGCCGGCCGATTTGCGCGCACATCTTTCTCTCCCACTTCCATTGGGATCACATTCAGGGCATCCCGTTTTTTAGTCCGCTATACGACAACAAGGACAACCGTTTTGTCTTTCATTCATCGAATCGCAGTCGCGGCCTGCAGCGCGCGATTGAAGAGCAGATGGCTGATCCATACTTTCCCGTGAACATGAACGAGATGGCCGCTCATCGTAATTTCTACGACATCGAGGAAGACCGCATTACACTCGATGACTGTGTCGTGCAGTCAATGTGGCTGAATCACCCCCAGGGATGCCTCGGTTACCGTATTGAAACTCCTCAAGGAATAGTCGTATATGCCACTGACAACGAGCCTGGACATCCGATCTTCGACAAGAATGTGCGCAAACTGGCGGAAGGCGCGGATGTCCTGATCTACGACGCACAATATTTGCCCGACGAATATGAGGCCAAGAAACGCGGCTGGGGACACAGTCACTGGCGAGAGGCGGTCAACATCGTGATGGAAAGCGGCGCGAAGGAGTTGGTGTTGTTCCACCACGATCCAGATCACAGCGATGCCATTATCGATGACGTGGTAAAGACCGCGCGCGACCACTATCCCAAAGTGACTGCCGCCGCAGAGGGCATGGAAATCCAGCTATAGCTTCCTAACGGTTCAGGACGCTATTTTCTGCCCATACCCCGGTTTATCGCTTCATTTGCGAGCCGGTCGGCGTGCTGATTCCTGGTGCGAAGCACATGCTCAATTGCAAACCTATCAAGCCGCCGCACAAGAGTCTGTGCCTTTTCGTACAACGGTTTCAGATCGGGGCTGCTTACGCGATACTGTCCGGTCATTTGCCGGACCATCAACTCTGAATCGCTTATGACCTTTAGCGCGCGATATCCCTGCGCAATTGCGTACTCCAAAGCCGCCAGCAGCGCGGAATATTCGGCAAAGTTGTTGGTCTTGTGCCCCAGATACTCGCTTAGCTGGGCGATGGGAATGCCTGCGGCATCGCGGATGTATATTCCATAAGCCGCAGGTCCAGGATTTCCCCGAGCGCCACCGTCAACATTTGCAGTGATCCACTCGACTGGTTGACCTTGAAGCTGGCGCTGAGGCGAGTCCGATTCAGTTTTTTCCGGGAACAATGACGGAGTACGTGGTCCTGAAGCAGCTTTGGATGACATTTAACGAGTTTACGTCAGCGGCCTTCTGCCAGCCGGTCTGCGAGGCGCACGGGCAAATCTGCATTGCGAATATCTTTCTGCGCCGCTGGAATATCGTAGGGAACACGATAGAAAGTCACGAGATTCTCTTCGCTCTCGTAAGTTAAGAATCCCGCGCGAGGATCTCCATCGCGAGGCTGTCCGATTGATCCAGGATTGAGCATGTAGGTTGCGTCCGGCTCCAGCCGGAACTCAATCTTCTGCAGAGTGCGTGGATCTCCGAATGCCAATCGGATCGCGTGCATTGTTCCGCTTCTGGCGAAAAATCCGCCCTGCAGATGCGTGTGGCCAAAAAACGTGAGAGGGGCGACCGGGTACATCAGAGTCTCGGCTGCATCGTGCACGTTGATCACATATTCGTCTTCATCGACTGGAGAGCCGTGCACGCACGCAACGTTGAGTCCCGTTTCGGGCTTGATTGGTCCCTGCGGCAGGACCTTCAGCCATTGCAGATTGTCAGGCGTTAATTGTTTCTGTGTCCAGAGCGCGGCCAGAGCGGCAATGGGATTAAAGCCCTCTAGATCGCTTAGACCGGAACAAGCTTTGTCGTGATTGCCGCGCACAAAAACTTTGTCCAGCTTGCGCGAGCCGGCAATCACCTCGTTCGGATTGGCGCCGTATCCGACAAGGTCGCCGAGGTTCCAGACTACATCGTGTGCGGGAAACGCTGCTTTGCAAGCGTTAAAGGCGTAGATATTCGCATGAATATCACTGATGATGAGGACGCGCATGAATGAGCGAAGAGAATTGGCATTTTACGCTCATAAAGCTTCGTCTGGAGAAATCACAGCTCCGATGCGCCGGGCTGCCACTCATACTTGCGTCCATTCCAGTAGAGAAAAGAATTCAGAATGCCGGTTTCCTCGATGCCAATATCGTCGAAGACTTTCTTCTTCTTTTTCACATGTCCCACTGAGAGATGATCGAAGGCCAGATTGATTACAACGAACCGCTCCTTTGTCTCCTTCGCCCGCCATGCTTCCTTGCCGCTACCATGAATGATGAGCAGATATCTGGGTCCGCCTGGGTACTTCGAAGCGAACTGCGCGGTGATCTTTGGATCGCCCAGACCAAAGTAGGAACTGGAGGGATCAAGAACGCGGAATTTGCCTGACTCGGCATCGAATCCGCCGTGCGAAGTCGCGACAAGAAGCACGTCCTCCACTCCATCGCCGTTGAAATCACCGGTAAGAGCCGGGAAGTCTGGGACGATCACAAACTGGGAGCCGAATTGCGCAGAGACGATTGCCTGCAACTCGGTTGTCGGTGGCTTCGCCGCCACGGTTTGCCCATGCAGAGCAAGAGAAAAAAACAGAAATAGTAGGACAACACGTCTGCGCATGTGACCTACTGTAGCTTGCCATTCACTCTTTGCTAGTGCTGAGTGTGAGTCACGAAAGACGTGTATCGCTCGCCCCATGAAGTCCATCGTCTCACAATGAGATTTCCTAAGTTTTGTGGAAAACCTTGTGGGAAAGCGAAGTACAGCGCCCAAACCCTGCCTGATTTCAGCAATTTACACTCTTTGCATACTTAATGTTGCACCAGCAAGCATAGCGGAATCAAAGACTTGCAGAAACAAAGCCTAAACAAAATCAATCCCAATTACCTTGGTTTCGAAAAAGTGAATCCCGGCAGTTTTGCACACATTAAAATTTCTGCGAGGTTTCCGATGAAACTCACCTTAGGGTGATACCTACCTGGCCAACCAGGGAATTCGTCCCCAGTACCGTACTGGTAACAAAATGAGAATAATTACGGCCAAGAGCAACAGGCCTTGTGCCTGCCTTTGGGGAGCATCCATCTGCTACTTCAACTCGCCACGATCGGGGTTGTAGTAGAAGCGGAATCGCAGAGCAAGATACGGTCCGTTGAATTCTTTCGGAAGCGGCGGAAACGGATTTGACGCGGTGATCCCGCCCCACGCGGCACGATCCAGTGCAACGTCTCCAGAGGGTGTAGTCAACCGCATTCCTTCGACAGCGCCATTCTTATCGATCACAAATTGAATCTGGAGCTTTCCCTGCTTGAATAACGGAGAGCGAGCCTCTTCCGGAATCAAGTTGTACCAGTTCCTGCGCACTTCTTCGAGTACGCGCGACAGGTAAGGACCAAAATCTACTCCCAGCGTGTCGCTGAGGATATCCACTGCTCCCTGAGCGTTGGTATTTGGCGAGAGTGGACCAATGCCATAGTCTCCGCCACCTCCGTGTCCCTGAGCCGCAGCGCGCGCAGCCTGCTGAATCACTGACCCAGCTGAACTTGGCTGAGAAAAAATACTTCGATTCGCGGATCGCTCCTCCGGGGGTGACTCAAGCTTTGCCATATTGTTGGAGTTTTCAGCGGGCTTGGGAGCGGCATTCTGTGCCTGCTGTTGCTGTTGCGGCTGCTGCGCAGGTGCCGCAGCGCTTTGCTGCGGAGGCGGAGGAGCTTGCACACCCCGCGGTCCTGGAGCTCCGCGTCGGCGCGCGTTTTGCAGCTCTTCCAAAGTGTGGCGGTCAATCGAAGGCGTGCGCGCCTGCGCGACGCGATTCTTGTCGGAGATGATGTCCGTCTTCGGCGGCGTGGTCGGCTTCTGCGAATCTTTCGGCAACGCGAGGAATTGGATGTCCTTGTCCTGCATCTGCTGCGTTACGAGGACGACCTTGTCCTTTGAAGAAAACAGATCGGGGAAGACCTTAGGCTGAATGATGATCGCCAGCACGAGCAAGAGGTGCAGGATTACCGAAATCCAAACCGACTCGCGCCATCGTCCTCGGTCGCGCTCATCTTCGAGTTCTTCGATAAGGAGGTGGAGCTCGGCGGGATCCTGAGGCAAGTCGCGGCGCAGCGCTCGCTCTGCTGACGACGACTTAGGTGGCGCCTCGGTGACTGGCATTCGTGCTCGACTTCGCTGGCCCGGCTCTCCGGACGCAATTTTGCGTTCTTACGATTGTCGCATTACTCTGCAGGCCGCGCACTCAGGCAGCGGCCCTAACACTACTCCTGAGTACCTAAATTAGACTTGTACTCCGGCTTAAAGTCGCGCTGGATTATGGGTTTAGCAGGCCTGAGCTGTTAAGGGCGTAAAGAAATGTTATGGCAAGAGGTCTAGAAGGCATGCGCCTCTAGCGATGGAAATTCATCACAATGCGCGTTTCCGCCTCAATAGGCTTTCCATCGAGAAGATAGGGACGATAACGCCATTCGCGAAGAGCGCGGAACGCTTCGGTTGCAAGTGCGCGGTTCCCACTCACGAGCTTTACATCTTTCAATCTGCCGTCTCTGGCGATGATGGCCGAGAGCAGAATCGTTCCATCGAGTCCTGCCTCCCTGGCGAAGTCTGGGAAAATCGGCTCGACACGACGGAGCAGTTTCGCCGGAGTCAGCTGAGCTGCTGCAACGGCTGTGACATCGGACCCTGATGACGTGGACAAGGCTGGTGCTGACGGAAGTTGCTCTTCCAATCGAACATCGTCCGCGGAAATTTGCTGAAGATTGGAGTTTGCAGGGCTGTTACTGGAAATGGATTTCTTCAGTAGGACCGGCTTCGGGGTGGAAGTCACTCGTGAAAGTTTCAGCTTTTCGATGACGCCGGCTGAATGTTTGCTAGTCAAAGTCCCATTGGTCGTCGGCGGATTCAGGTCTGCGGGAGGACTCGGAAGCGGTCCGGCCTCTTCGTGAGGCCGTGTCCTGGCCCAGCGCGATATGGGATGCCGATGAATGTAATTTCCAATGCCGATGCCAACGAGTGCAAGCAAGACGAGTAGCAGATAAGTAGGCGGTTTCCAGTCTCTTGCAGACTTCGTTTGGTCTGCAGGATCATTGCCCCTCGCCCGATCTTCTGGGGTGCTGCCCGCCTCGATCGTCTGGCCAGAGCCGCTGGTCTGCGGTGCGTCCGACTTATAAGTACTTCGTTGCTGAGGAAAGTCGG
>DATLKS010000315.1:0-12655 GCA_035538255.1 Terriglobales bacterium | reverse complement strand
AAGGGCCTGCAGGATTTCCGATGGATCTGCCACTTTGTAGGCTCCAGGAACTCAAGCATGGGCTTTGCCTACCCAGGGAGCGATCCGAGATTCGGCAACATCTGAGGGTTTTGGCTCATCAAGCGATAAGTCCACAAAAGTCTTTTCCGCTCTTGCGCCTGCCCGAGTCTTTTTCAAGCGATAGACTGCAATGTTCTCTCGTCGCAGGGTATCTGACTCCACCAAACGTCCCAACGCGTGCACAAGGGGCTGACTGTGTGTCGTGATCAGGAGTTGGTGTCCGAGGTTCACTGACTCGGCAAGCATCTTTGCCAGATTGGCCTGAGAATCTGGATGTAGGCTGGCTTCGGGCTCCTCGATCAGAATCACGCTATTGTTCGGCGCGCAAAAGATTTGCGTGATAATCGGCAGAACCTGTTGGGCGCCGCATCCTGCTGACTCGAATCCGAGAGGTGTTTCAAATTCGGGATCCAGATAGCCGGCATGCAGGAGTTCTTCCCGTATCCAGCCGCTGGTCAGGGAGCCCAGCCCGAAGACTTCCGCCCAACGCTGGATCTGGCGTGCCTGGGCCAGATGCCGCGGATGCGCAAACATTACAGACAGGATGCTGATCGTGCGCTCCCCACGCCTGCCCACAATCAGCGAGGTACCGTCAGCCTGCGGAGCTTCCCGCACCGGTAGGCGGTTTGGTCCGAGCATGAATACTCGCTGTTTCAGGTAGGCAGCCAGGAAGGACGTGTACAGGCCGAAGCCGATGAAGGTTTGTTGGGTTCTATCGTCGACCTCGTTTCCGCCGATCGCTTTCGTGCCCATGAATAGCTTCGGGGCCAGCACAGCGTTCCCGCTAACTGCGGGCGTGAACACGCGTTCTAGGGCGGTTGGCGAGTGGTATTCGAGAAGCGACCCATATCCTTTTTTCACAAGGCCGCGCGTCAGCGGCATAGTGGCATTAGTCGCAATCACTTCACCGTCAATCATCAAGTGATGCTTCCACTCTTCGCTGCCACGGCGATGTTCCACCGAATAGCCGATAGTGCTCGCGCGGAGGTCAGCGTTGAAATTGTGTTTGCGCAGCCAGTTGGCAAGGTGCTCGTCAGCCTCGATCTCGATCAATAGTGAGAGGTGGAGGTCGTCTTCAGGCTTGTGGAAAGCCGCCGTTCCGGCGGTCCCGAGATCGACCATCCGCTCCTGCCATCGGAATTGCGGCGACTGCTCTACGCCAGGCGCGCTCTGGGAGAGAAGACCGATAGATTCAAGAGCAGAGCTCTTGCCGGCTCCATTAGGACCGATCAGCACCGTCAAAGGTCGTAGATCGAAATCGACTTGCTCACCGAAAGCTTTAAAGTTTTGGATTCTCAATTTGGTTAACATGGCCTGATTCCGATCAAAACAATTGACGTCGTCGCCTGAGGGGACGTTCGCGACGGACGAGGACGTTGGGAGAATTCACATCATATCCGACTGTTCGATCGTGGGAAATAGGTTCATTTCCCTGCGAACTCAGTCAGGGGATTGAAAATGAAGAGCACAGTCCAGCGTAAGACGGTGGACCTTAGCAGCTACCCGGACCTTGTGGTGATTTACCTGGGAATGAGGGTAAATGCCTGGTATGGCGTGAAACGTTTGCTGAGTATTGGTCCTCAAATTAACGCGTCCCTCGCCGCTAAGACGGAGGGATTGCTACATCACGAGCAGATCTTCTATTCGCTCTTCCCTGCTCATGTTGGCATGCGGCAATACTGGCGCGATTTGCCCTCGTTGCTTGCCTGGACACGCAGCGATCCTGACCGGCAATGGCGGCACTGGGTTCTGGCATGAGACCTACACGATGCGCAGCGGCATAGAGGCGATTTATGACGACATTCCCAAACGGATCGGCTGAGGCAGCTTGGCTCCGCTACTCGATGCGCATGGCAGCCTCTTCAGCGCTTCGCGGCGCATGGGAGCGCCTGACGTTCCGAATCCGGCGGTCGAAGACAGTGAACTGGCCGAATCAAACGCAACAGTTTATCTAGGAATGAGGATGAATGCCTTGCCATTCAGCGGACACATTGGGCAGGGATCGGTCCTCAAAACTACGTGTCGTTCACTTTCATTTACAACTGCCAGCGAAGTGTGCACGTCCCGTTTTGGAACGTCGCTGTCACTAGCTATGACAATCGAATTCGCTGTTATTTCCCTGTTATTCCCTTCTTCCGAAGGCGGTTGCGGAACGCTGTGATTGATTGCAAGCGATTGCTTGCGAGAGACTTGCGCGGAATTATCCGTCGTTCGCACCAGCTCTTCCCTGTTTTAATTTGCTGTTAATTTCCCTGTTCCTTGAATTTAGGGAATGTCCTGCAATTCTGCGCAGGCGGAACTTTCAATCGAGCAAAAACATTCGTTGAGTAAAACTCCCTCTGCAATCCACTCGCGCTTGCGTTACCATTTCTGGTTACTTCTGGAACACTCACGAAGGAGAAAACAAGGATGAGTGATCAGGAAGATGTCAAAGCTTTAGGAATCTCGCGACGTAAATTCCTGAAGATCTCCGCCCTAACTACCTCTGCTCCGCTGGTTCTTGGTCCCACGGTACTGGAAGTTGCCGGCGAGGAAGTTCACGTCTTTGGTCCGGGGAAAGTTCCCGTGACTCTCAACGTGAACGGAAAGCGCCTCAGCGCCAATCTGGAGCCGCGCGTCACCCTGCTCGATGCGCTGCGTGAAAAATTTGAAGTCACGGGGCCAAAGCGGGTTTGTGATCGCGGACTCTGCGGCGCATGTACGGTAATGATGGACAACAAGGCCGTGTACTCCTGCTCGGTGTTGGCGATTGAGGCGCAAGGCAAACCGATAATCACGACGGATGGACTCGCGCCCGAGGGTCAGCTTCATCCAGTGTCGGCGGCCTTTGTCGATAACGACGCGCAGCAGTGTGGGTTCTGCACTCCTGGGTTTGTGATGGCCACCAAGGCTTTTCTCGATAAGCATCCGAACGCAACGCGCGAAGAACTCCATCGCGGCCTCGGCGGAAACTTCTGCCGCTGCGGAACCTACGCGGGCATCAAGGCCGCAGTTGCGCAGCTCTCAGGCAACGGCCAGCAGAAAGGAGGAGCGTAGCCATGCCGAACTATCAGTGGCCTGAAGCGAGCAAACGCAAGCTGATTGGCAAGCGCATGAACCGTGTTGACGGTCCGGCGAAGGCTTCGGGGCGCGCCAAGTACACGTATGACTTAGTGCGGCCGAACATGCTCTACGCCGACAGTGTGAAGTCTCCATATGCCCACGCCAGAGTCACAAACATCGACAGCAGCGCCGCAGAGAAGATGCCTGGAGTGGTAGCTGTGCTTCCAATTCACTTCCCCGAGGATGGAGCCAAAGGCGAAATCTTTTGGGCGGGCACGGATATCGTTGCCGTCGCTGCTGTCGACGAGCCCACGGCAGGCGATGCCGTTCGCGCGATCAAAGTGGAGTACGAGCAGCTTGAACACCTCGTCCTTGACGACAAAGAGCCCAAGCTCGACGAAGCCGAAAAGAGCACCTGGTACAAGGTCGCGTTGAAGGAGAGCAAGGGCGATCCGGCTGCAGGCTTCCAGCAGGCGGAAGTTACACATGAAGGCTATTACGGGCAGCCGGTGATTACGCATTGCTGCCTCGAGACTCACGGCAGCATCGCCGAGTGGCCGGACTCCAATCATCTCTTTATGCACATCTCCACACAGAATGTGCCTGGAATTGCCGAACAGCTTGGGAAGGCGATCGACTTCCCTGCCGCGAACATTCATGTGCATCAGGACCATGTTGGCGGAGGCTTCGGCAGCAAGCTGGGACTCGATCCCTGGGGCGTCGCGGCGGCACAGCTCTCCAAAAAGGCAGGCGGCAAACCGGTGAAGATGATGCTCGATCGCAAACCGGAGCTGGAGACCGCAGGTTGTCGTCCATCGGCGTATGCGCGGGTAAAGGTCGGCGCAAAGAAGGATGGAACGTTAGTCGCGTGGGAGCACTACTCGTGGGGATCCGGAGGACCGGGCGGCGGAGGGTCGCCGCCGATTCCGTACGTCTGGCAGAACATTCCCAATCAGCAGAAGCAGCACATCGCCGTCGTAAACAATATTGGCCCCTCACGGGCATGGCGTGCCCCGAACCATCCGCAGGCATGCCTCATCACTATGGGTGCGCTCGATGATCTCGCTGCCAAGCTGAATATGGACCTGTTCGATCTGATTAAAAAGAACATCGCCTTGCTTGAGCCGCGCGCCAAAATCTATTCCGAGGAACTGGATGTCGCCGACAAACTGATGGGATGGAAGCAGCGTTGGCATGCGCGGGGCGACAAGAGCACCGGACCGGTAAAGCAGGGACTCGGTCTTGCGATTCACACCTGGGGCGGCGCCGGACATCCCAGCAATTGCGATCTCTCGATCCATCCTGACGGTTCCGTCGAGATCAAAATGGGAACGCAGGACATCGGTACCGGGACGCGAACGTCGATACTTACTGTCGCGGCGGATACGCTTGGTATTCCCATAGAGGCGATCAATCTCCAAATTGGTGACAACCAATACCCGCCTGACAGCGCCTCCGGCGGCAGTAGCACCATCGGCGGAGTAAGTTCAGCTGTATTCCAGGCAGCAACCGACGCCCGCAGCGATCTCTTCGCCAAAGTAGCTCCGGCGCTGAACGCGCAGCCAACCGATCTCGAAGCTATTGATAGCAGAGTTCGGGTCGCCAACGATCCCAGTCGCGGTCTCACCTGGAAGGAAGCGTGTTCGAAACTCGGGGCTACAACGATTACCAAGCGCGGCACTCACGTGCGTCCACAAGGCGGAAAGGATGAACTCACCGACAGTGGCGTAGGCGGCGTGCAGATGGCGGACGTTTCGGTCGATACTGAAACGGGAATCGTAAAGATTAACAAGATCGTTGCTGTTCAGGACTGTGGTCTGGTAATCAGTCCGAAGCAAGCTGAAAGCCAGGTGTTGGGCGCGATGATCATGGGCGTTAGCTATGCGCTCTATGAAGAAAAGGTCATGGACCAACAAACTGGCGTGATGCTGAACACCAACCTGGATAGCTATCGCCTGGCCGGATTTGGAGACGTTGGCGACTTGGTGGTCCATTTGATGACCGGTCCCGGGTACGACGAACGGGGCGTAATCGGCATCGGCGAACCTCCGACTGTGTCCCCTGGTGCCGCGATATCTAACGCCGTCGCCAACGCGATCGGCGTGCGAGTGCCATATCTGCCGCTCACTCCTGAGCGCGTTTTGGAAGCGCTCGAACGGGCTGGATTGGAAGGAGGCCGGGCATGAGAGCCTTCGAATACACGACTCCCAGACAGAAACAGCAAGCAGTCGGGCTGCTGGGCAAACAGTGGAGCGACGCGGAAGTTCTCGCAGGCGGCAGCGATTTGCTCGGCCTCATGAAGGACGACGTCGTTCATCCCAAGCGCCTGGTGAACGTGAAGGGCGTGCAGGAGCTTCACGGAGTCAGCTTTGGCGAGCAGCGCGGGCTGCGCATCGGAGCACTGACAACGCTGGTGGAGATATCCGAGGACGCGCAAGTCAGGCAGCACTACCCTATGCTGGCCCACGCTGCTGGAGATGCTGCCAGCCCGCAGATCCGAAATGTGGCGACGATAGGCGGCAACATGTGCCAGCGCCCGCGCTGCTGGTGGTTCCGAAACGGATTTGGTCTTTTGGCCATGGGTCCGAATGGCAAGTCGCTGGTGCTGGATGGTGACAACCGCCATCACGCAATTCTGGGCAATGAAGGTCCGGCATATTTCGTGAGCCCTTCAACGGTTGCGCCGGTGCTGATCGCCTACAACGCTCGCATTCGCCTCTACGGCCCAAGCGGTCAGCGAGAAATTCCGCTGGAGAAATTCTTCGTGATTCCCAAAACCGAAGACGAGCGCGAACACGATTTGCGTCCGAATGAGATCGTCACTGAGCTGATTGTCCCCACGCCGCCGGCGGGAGCTAAGGTGTCGCACTACGAAGTTCGGCAGAAGGAAGCCTTTGACTGGCCTTATGCGACGGCTTCCGTGGTCCTCGACATGAACAGCGACACCATCCGCTCAGCGCGAGTGGTTATGAGCCACGTGGCGCCGATTCCCTGGGTATCGGCCGAAGCCAGCCAGGCCCTTGCGGGAAAGACTGTTTCGGAAGAAACGGCCGACGCTGCAGGCGCGGCAGCGGTTGCGAGTGCCAAGAGCCTTGGACGAAACAAGCACAAAATCAAGCTAGCACGCGTTGCGGTAAAACGCGCCATTCTTCAGGCCGAGAAAGGAGAGCGCGCATGATTGCCGATGAACGGGAACGCTTCAACACGAATCATCCCGATCTCTGTCCTTCGTTGCGCTGGAAGCGGATTTATCTGAACCTCGACCCCGATCCGACAGTACCACCGTCAAACGATGGCAACTTCTGGTGTGTGCACACACAAACTTGCATAGGTCCGGATGGGAAACTGGCAGAGCCCGGCAACTGCCGCTCGCATCGTCCGTGTCACACCGGCAAATGTGGCTGAACCCGGACGCTTTGAGGCGAGTGTCAATCGAGAGTTGCTGTGCAAAGTTTAGAATATACGCATGTCATTTCGATGTTCAGAGCATCGAAAACTTTGGGAGTTATCTATGAGAAGTATCGTTAAAGTTCTGTTCACAGCTCTTTTCTTCAGCGGGTTCTCGCTTGCGAGCCAGGCGGAGAAGATCAGTGGGGATTATCTGGAAAGCCGCAGTGCCGATGTGTATGTAGCGCAATGCTTTGCTAACAGCGAGGTGAATCTCACTGGAGATCAGGCACTACTGGCCTGGCATGTGCGCAGCGGCAGTTGGAATGGGCAAAGGCTTGATGGACTCACGGTGATCGCAGCCGTCAAGGCCAACGCCACCATCGGCGATCCGTATGCTGATCCATATCCGGCGAAATCAGTAATGCTGGTCGATGAACAGGCCAGTTCGGCACAGCGCGAGGCGCTGGTCGCATTTGCCGAACATATGGGCGGAAAACTGGTTTCGAGTGTGGTTCGGGTGATTCCAACCACGATTGAGATGAATGTTCTCCATGACAAAGAGCACCACGGTCAGGCTATTCTTCGCGCCGGAAGATTTGCAGAAATCCAGACGCGTGCATTAAATGACGGCGATCATTCCTGCGGTGCTGAAGTCACCTATTATCCGCCGCTCACCAACCTGCAGCACTCCATGGCTGCGGTGGCAATGACGGATGAATATCAGGGTCCTGGGCTGGGTGTGGACTGGGATCGTCACGATAAACCCAGCGCCTTTGTTGGCAGCTTTGCCGAATAATTCTGCCTCGAACAAATACAGACAGCCTCGGCTCGCCTAGGCTTTTTCTTTGCCCTAGCCGACTTCGCCGGAGTGCTCAACTTATTGCCGGCCTCGGCGAGCTACGTTTGGCGACTAGTGCACAGCAGCTGGCACGCTCGCGTGCCGCAACACTTCATTCACTTTTGAGAGTAGTTGCCTCTCGCTTGTTCCCGGTTCGAGCAGGACGCTCGGATACCTTTGCTGAATATAGGTAACCGCGCCCTCCGAAGCACACTCGCAATCGAGCACAACGAGATCGAAGTTGCAGAGCTCGCACATCTCGTGGGCAGCGAATAGAGTGCTTGCAGACGCAACACTGTATCCCGCAGCGTGCAGCATGCGTTCACGGAACTGCATGCGATCGATATCGGGGCAGACGGAAAGCAACACCGGCCAGCGTGGGCGCTCGTACTTAGCGGTTTCGGGGCCGAGCCATTGCATGGGGACACTCCTCAGGCTCAGAGCTTGATCTCAATCACAGTTTTCGGGGGGACGGGCTGGCATTGTCACCGTTGGCGTAGAAACTGTCAAGAGGTTTTTTAAAGAAATCTCAAAACGGGAGACCCACCCGATTTGTCCTGTTCCGGAACGACTCAGCCAGAGGTTGAGGCGCTGGAGCTGGCCGCCTGCATAACTTTCTCGACTCCCTCGCACGTCGCGTCCATATCATCCTCGTTCAGAGTGGGATGAGTCAGGAACACGAGACTGGTCTCGCCCAATTCACGTGCGTCCGAAAGGCGCGACGCCGGACGAAACTCCGCAAACGCTTTCTCCAGATAGACTTCGCTGCAGCTTCCGGCAGAACAGGGCACTCCCTGTGCTCGAATTCGCGGCCCTGTTCTCCAGTCCAGTAGTTCACGCGTCCTGAGCGCATCACTTCGAGTACGGCGGCGATTTCATCTTCAGCGAAGTGCGGCCAAGCGGGAAATGGTCTTGTGCGGACAGGAGATCCGCCGTGCAGAGCCAATGCGCTTGCCGCAGGGCCCGGAATCATTCGCGTCAATTTATCTGAGGACCGGATTGGAGAAAACGAAAATCTTGGGTTGGCTACCGCACAACCAAGACTTCCCTAACGTTGTCCCGCGCCAGGAAGAACTTTAGGGAGGCATAGTCGCGAAAGAGATTTTCGATATGTCGATTATTGAAGACGCGCTGGAGTCGGAACTGCGGTCCGCGCTGGAGGCGCAGAATATCGTCCCCATTGATGTGATAGCGATAGTAAGGAGCGTCCGGTCCTGCATCTTTCGTATGAAAAAAGGCCAAAAGATATCCTTTCGGATTCAGCACGGCAGCGATGCGCTCCACCATGGGCTTGACCAGCGGCTCTGCTAGATAGTCCGGAATGTCCCAGCACAGCACGGCATCGAATTTAACGTTGCGAAAGACAAGGTTCTCGGAAAAGAACCGGTCAACGTTGAAGCCTCCACTCTCTGGATCTTTGCTCCTGTATTCCAGGTTTTGCGATGCCAGAAGGACATCTTCGTTGTAAACACGATGGCCGAGGCCGGTGAAGTGGGTAATGTTGGCAGGTGAGGTTGGGCCAAGATCCAGGATGGCCAGGCCTTCGGAACCTTTTAGCAAGCGGGTAAGCTCGGCAAGTCCGCTTGAACGTCGGCTGCCAGCATCGGCCGCCTGTGCTGTTTGTTCTTTTGAAGTCGATGAACCGCGTCGAAAAAACCGAAAGAAGGAGTTCGCCACCGGTCGCAGTTCTTATCCTAACCTCTAGTTGAGGATGCCGGGGCAACCGGCAATGGGGATGAAGGCGGAGTTGTTACCGGCGTCACCGGAGTTGATGTTGCGCTCTGCGCCGTTGCCTGGTTCTCGCGTTTTCCTGTTTGCTCCTTCGTGATGTCGATGCCGCCTTTGAAGTATGCGCCGTCCTCGATCACGATGCGCTGGGTGGCTATATCGCCAATGAGGACCGCAGAATTGCGCAGTTCCACGCGTCCAGTGCTGGAGACATTGCCATCCACCTTGCCCTGGATGATTACGTCTTTAGCGTTGATGTTCGCCCGGACCTGCCCGTTCGGTCCGACCGTCAAGCTGTGATCGCGCAGCTCGATGCTGCCTTCCACCTCTCCGTCAAGGTAGAGATCTTCGCTTCCCGAAAGCTCTCCCTTGATGACCACCGACTTCCCTATATGGGCAACATCTGTGCGGCTCGATTCGCCTGGGCGATTCTTATCCACGCAACCCTCCTGAGGACGTGCGACCGACTTTTCTCGCGAATCAACCGTGACCGGTTGCGCGGCTTCGCAAGTTTGAAAGGGCTGGCTGAGGTCAATGCCCTACCGAGGCAGACTCAAACAGCTCCGCGCAACTATACAGAGGCGCACTGCGGCACGCAACGCGTTCTCCGGCTAAACAAGACTGTGAACGTGAGCCGCTGCACCCTGTTGTGACCCATTATATGGCGTGTCGCGAGGCTTGTTGGTCAGTGCGGTATCCGGATACTCACATGAGGTATTTCGGTTCTCATGTTGGATAGTCCAGCGACATAGCTGGATTCGTGAAACAGAAACTGATAACTCCAAATGACGGCACTGGTTGTAGTTGACAGGATCAGGCGCAGAATGGCTGAGCGTTTGCAGGGGAATTGACGTCGGCCCAGTCGGAACGGTCGCTGTGTGCAACAGAACCGAAGAACCAGGGGAACAGCGGTTCTGCCATCTGCAGCGGCTAACAGCCAATGGGACTGCCTTTTTCCGAATGGGCCGATACTGAATCTCGATCGCGCTATCCATCGTGGATGGCATATCTGGTTGAAACCAAAGAACCTGTCCATTTGACGGCGGCTTTTCGAAGCCGCCGTTGGCATTTTGGCCTAAAATTAAACCAGCTATTCTCAATCGAAGGTGCAACAAAGCTGCACGTCGCGCTCGTCTAAATATTCAAGGCCCTAGGATTTCTATGTCATTTGCTGTTACTCCGCAGGACGCGGGCAAGAAACACTCGGCGTTCTCTGTTATCGCCCTGCTTTTTCCTGCCATGCTTTTTCTTTTCCCTGGACGAGCGACTGCTCAGGCGTCCGATTTCGCCAACGACCCTAAGGCCCGCGAGTTGGTTCGAAAAGTCGTGGCCAACGAGCTGCTTCAGGAAGACCGCGACAAGACCCACTACGCATTCAAATTGAAGAAGGTCACACCAAAGGGGACGAGGGTTCAGCAAATCGTTCAGACCGACCAGGGCAGCATCGCGCGTACGCTGCTCGTAGACGGACAACCTCCTGCCGAGGATCAGAAGCAGGCCGAAGAAGCGAAGATACAGAAATTGATCCACGATCCCGACGAGCAGAAGAGAAAACAAAAGCGGGAAAAGGACGACGAGACTCGCGCTCAGATCATGATCCGGGCGCTGCCTAACGCTTTCTTCTATCAGGAGATTGGTCGCGATGGCGACACGGTGAAATTGCGCTTTCGTCCCGATCCGGCTTATCAGCCTCAATCACATGAAGAGTCTGTTTACACCGGTATGGCCGGGGAGCTTTGGCTGAACGTGCCACAGCAGCGGCTGCGAAAGATCGATGCCCATTTGTTCCACGATGTCGATTTCGGCTGGGGCATTTTAGGCCGCCTATATAAGGGCGGAAGTTTTATGGTTCAGCAAGAACCGGTCGATGGCTCCCATTGGGATACAACCGTCATGAAGCTGGACCTCACCGGAAAAGCGATGCTCTTTCACTCCCTTGTTTACAACGAGCAAGAGTTCGAAAGCGACTTTCACCGGCTGCCAGATCACGTCAGCCTGGTCCAGGGCGCCGAGATCTTAAAGAAAGGCACGCCCGAACTGGCACAGAAAGCCGGACAGTGACGGCTAAGCCCGCACAGCAGCAGCTTGTCGAACTATCTTCTTTCGCACCGTTAGCCGATCAATCAAGTCAGTCTTCACCTCGTACCCTCTGCCCGGCTTGTTGCTGACTGCAATTGTTCCCTTAGTCGAGACGACTACCGCTGGCTCAATGATGTCATCTCTCCAATAACGTTTGGAGGCAGAGACATCTCCCGGCAGGGAGAAGTTTGGCAGCGTGGATAGCGCAACGTTATGTGCGCGCCCAATACCGCTCTCCAGCATGCCCCCGCACCAGACCGGGATTTTGTTCTGCTTTGCCACATCGTGGATAGCGATGGCCTCAGTGAATCCACCGACGCGCCCAACTTTGACGTTGATAATCCTGCACGATCCGAGCTCGATCGCGGCCCGTGCGCTGCGTGCATGATGGATCGCTTCGTCAAGACAGAGTGGCGTCTTCAGCTCTCGCTGAAGCTTGGCGTGAAAATAGAAATCATCGTTCCATAATGGCTGCTCGATCATCAGCAGGTTGAATTGATCAAAGTGCTTCAAGTGCTCGAGATCGCTGAGCATGTAAGCAGAATTTGCGTCGCAGCTCAGAAGAATTTGCGGCCAGCGTTCGCGAATGCGCTCGAAAATCTTAAGGTCCCAGCCGGGCTTGCATTTGACTTTGATGCGCTGATAACCCGCGGCCAGTTCGGCTGCGATTTTGTCCAGAAGCTGCTCAGGGGAGTCCTGAATTCCTATCGATACTCCGCAAGCAATTTCGCTCCGCGTTCCGCCCAGCAGCGTCCATAACGGCACCTTCTTGAGCTGAGCCTCGGCCTCCCATACCGCATTCTCCAGTGCGGCCTTCGCCATGCGATGCCCGCGCACTCTCTGCAGCAGCGCGGGAACCTCGCGTCCCGATTCGATACGGCGGCCGAGCAGAGCCGGTGCCAGCTCTTCCTGGATCGCATACCAAGCAGTGCCGATTGATTCTTCGCTGTAATACGGATGCTCGCCGGCGACGCACTCTCCCCAGGCAGTGATCCCGTCGAGCTGCAGCTCCACGAGCATCACGCGCCGCTCAGTCGTGCGTCCGAAGCTGGTTTCAAAAAAATGCACCAATGGCATGTGCAGTTCGCGAAGCGTGACGCTCTCTATCTGCATGATGGTTCCGGTTCCTGCCCCGCCTCGGAGCTGAACTCGAATCTCTCTTGGGGATGGCCGAGCAAATAGCTCCCATTTCCTTCGTGATCGCGAGAGTACCCGAGGACTGCCAGACCGCTGGAAAACGCATTCAGAAACTGCTGGCGGTTCTTCAGTTGCACTTCGCGCGCGCGGTCGCGGTTCTCGGGATCTGTCTTCCATTGATAGATCTGCGCGGGAACAGTAATAGTCTTTTCGGGATCGACAACCGGACGGCGGCCCTCTTCGAGCAGCTTACGCACTCGTCCGGAGTTCAGCCACCACTCCGCAACACAGCGATCTGTGGGCAGTCCACCCTGCAGCGGAGATGAAGACATTCCATATTGGTTCAGCGTATAGCGCCGAACGATTGCGCCCAGCCTCTCG
>DATLKS010000314.1:0-2308 GCA_035538255.1 Terriglobales bacterium | reverse complement strand
TTGGAGTTCATCCGCAGAGCCGGCAAGGCCTGCATTACATTGGCGTGTCTGTTCCGGTAGGACAACTGCCGGCAAAGCAGATGCGCGCAATGGCCGACATAGCTGAGGAGTTTGGCAGTGGAGAGTTGCGCCTCACCGTTTGGCAGAATCTCACTCTTCCGAACATTCCCTCAGAGCGCATCGATCTCGCCGTGGAATGTCTTCGCGCCGCAGACCTGGATTGCACCGCCGGCGCCGTGATGCGCGGAACTGTGGCTTGCACGGGAAGCCGTGGATGCCGCTATGCGGCTACTGACACCAAGGCGCACGCAGTCGAACTTGCGAATTTGCTCGATTCGAGATTCAAAATCGACCAGCCCGTAAATCTCCATATAACTGGATGTCCTCATTCCTGTGCGCAACATTATGTCGGCGATATCGGCCTTCTGGGCACGAAGGTCGGTGGGAAGGAAGGCTATCAAGTTGTCATCGGCGGCGGATCCGACCAGGATCAAGGGCTGGCGCGGGAGCTAATCCCGTCCGTTGCATACGGCGATTTGCCTGCAATGCTGGAAAGTCTGTTCGCGTCCTTTGAAGAGCGGCGCAAGCCGAATGAATCTTTCATGGAGTTCAGCCGCAGGCACAGCATCCCTGAACTGCAAGCATTTCTCGCTGTGAAGGAGTCGATATCGCGATGAGTGTTGGAATTCCCTACATCCCCGAGAATGCTCCTTTCACGCCCGAGCAGCGGGCATGGCTCAATGGGCTCCTCGCAGGAATGTTTTCGAGTGCTCCACAGGCGGCGGTTGAAGCGAAGCCATCGCGACGCATCGCGGTGCTCTACGCATCTCAATCGGGAACCGCGGAGGGACTGGCGCGAAAGCTAGCCAAGGAGCTGAAGGCCCAGGGGCATACGCTCGCCCTCTCCACGCTTGTCGGTTACACCTCTGCGGCCCTCGCGGCGGAATCGTGCGCTCTCATTCTCGCCAGCACATACGGCGATGGCGATGCTCCCGACGGCGTGCAGCCCTTCTTTGAGCAGCTTTGCCTGGAGCACTTCCCGCGGATGGACAAGCTCTCCTATGCCGTATTTGCGCTCGGTGATCGGCATTATGAGCATTTCTGCAAATTCGGCGGTGATCTCGACGCCAAACTCGCCGCGCTTGGAGCCAATCGACTGGCGGATCGGGTCGATTGCGACGTTGACGTCGACGAGCCTTTCGCGCAATGGAAGGCGGCGGTGATCGCGCGCTTGAATGAAGATTCTCTCCCGCTCCCACGAAAGACGCTCCCCGGAAAGCGGGAATCAAGCCCTTCGCAATCGCGGGATTCTCTCGCAGATTCCGATCCTTCGCCTGCCAAGTCCTTCTCACGCGATCACCCATTGCTGGCTTCAGTCATCGATAAGAGGTCTCTGACACACGCCACATCCACAAAGTCCACGCTTCATGTTGCCTTTTCGATTGAAGGTACCGGATTGCGCTATGAAGTCGGCGATGCATGCGGTGTCATTCCCACCAATGACCTGAACCTTGTCGCCGAGATTCTGCAAAAGCTGCGCTTCAACGGAAATGAGCAGGTTCCGAGCGTGAAAGCAGGCACCACGACGCTCCATCACGCGCTGGCTCATGAACGTCAAATCACGCGGCTGAATCGCAAGATCGTTCACGGATACGCCAAGTGCGGCAATTGCTCATCGCTCCTGGACCTACTCGAACCGGAGCAGCAGGCCGCTTTTGATGCCTATGTTCACGACCGTGGTCTCATTGACCTGTTTATCGAATACCCGGGAGTGCTTGACGACCCCAATGAACTGGTCACCCTGCTGCCCAAGCTCACGCCGAGGCTCTATTCGATTTCGTCCAGCCCCTCGGCGCACGCCGGGCAGATACACACTACCGTTGCGGTCGTCCGATTCACGTCGCATGATCGCGAGCGCGGCGGTGTATGCTCCACATTCTTCGCTGACCGCACCTCGATTGCGGACCGCCTCCCGATTTACATTCAGCCAAACAAGAAATTCAAACTGCAATCCGACCCCGATGCTCCGATGATCATGATCGGCCCCGGGACAGGCATCGCCCCGTTTCGCGGCTTCCTGCATGAGCGCCGGGCGTTGGGACACAAGGGGAGGAACTGGCTATTCTTTGGTGAACGCAGCTCGGCTACCGATTACCTCTATCGGGAAGAGATTGAATCCATGCATGCAGATGGGCACTTGACGGATCTTGACACTGCATTCTCGCGAGACAACGGTCGCAAGGTCTACGTCCAGGACCGAATGATGGAGCGGGCCCCAGAATTCTGGGGCTGGCTTCAGGACGGAGCA
>DATLKS010000313.1:0-1901 GCA_035538255.1 Terriglobales bacterium | reverse complement strand
GTCCACACCGTTCAGGATGCCGGTTACCGTCGAGGAGCGGCCGCGCAAGACACCTTCGAGACCAAAGCCGTACTCGGCAGTTTGAATCTCCTGGCTGTATTTCCTGCTCACGGTGGTGATGTAATCGGAGTAGGTCAATGCACCTTTGAGGAAGTTCACTTGGCCGAAGAATTCCATTTTCGACATGGTGAACAGGTCCCAGGGCAGCATCAGCAGTGGCAAAATGTCGGGAGGAAACAATCCCTGATAGCCCATATTGTGGATGGTGAAGACCGTACCCACGTCGCGAAATGCGGGATCTTCGGCATACACCGTACCCAGCAGAACCGGCACCAGAGCTGACTGCCAGTCGTGACGATGGAAAACCTGGGGAACGCCCAAAATCTTGGAGGCTTCAAGGACGGCGCGGGAGAAGAGCGCAAAGCGCTCGGCATTGTCGGGATAATCGCCCGCCGGAGTGCCATAGAGCCCATCGCGATCAAAGAACTCCGGATACTCAACAAAATAGAAGCGAAGACCGGCCTGGTCGTCTCCGGCGACAATCGAGGCAAAGCGATACTTGTCATCAAATGGGACCGTGATGCTCCGAACAACGGTTGTAGGCTCAGCGAGTTTGGTCTGGCGGTAGCGCGGCAAATAGACTGTCACCTGATGCCCGAGAGAGGCCAGCGCGCGAGGCAGTGCACCCACCACGTCAGCCAGCCCGCCGGTCTTCGAGAAAGGAACACATTCTGATGCAACGAAAGCGATGTGCATGGGAGCAAGGACCTCCGGGGTGAGGACACCCCCTATCTACAGGGCGCGCTATGATGTATGTCGGTCTTGAAGCCCGAGGACGCAGCGTTCATCGTGTCCGTCCAAACAAGTCAGTCTATGCTTCCGAGGAAAAGAGGGTCAATGTGTCGAAGCTAGTTGCCGCGCGTCGGCCTCAGATGAAGCCCAAACTGGGCCAGCACTTCCTGGCCAGCGAGGAATATGCGGCACGCATTGCCGATGCCGCGGGGGATGGCTCGCAAATCACCATGCTCGAAATCGGGCCCGGCCGCGGGATCATTACGTCCCTGCTCGCGAAGCGCGCACGCCGGCTGATCGCGGTGGAGCTGGATCGCGTGCTCGCAGCCCAACTGCGATTGAAGTTCGGCATGGTGCGCAATGTTGAGATTATCGAGGCGGACATTCTCGCCGTCGACTTCGATTCGTTATTTGGACCAAAGCCAGGTCTCGGACGTCCCGGCATTGCATTGACGCCAGAACCTGTCAGAGTGGTCGGCAATCTTCCTTACTACATTACTTCCGACATTTTGTTGCGGCTGTTTGCCTTCTCGAAATACTTTGAGAGCATGGTGATCATGGTGCAGCGAGAGGTCGCAGACCGGATCGCAGCCGAGCCGGGAAGCCGCGACTATGGAATGCTCTCCGCCACAGCGCAGCTTTATGCGAGAGTGGAGAAGTTGTTCACGCTGCCTCCGGAAGCGTTCGCGCCGCCGCCGAAGGTTCACTCCACTGTACTGCGGTTGACGTTGGAACCGCAGCAGGAGAAGCTAGGGGTCGTGGGGGACGGCTTCATAGACTTTCTGCGGCTTTCTTTCGGCCAAAAACGCAAAACGCTGTGGAATAATTTGAAGTTGAAATATCCGGAGAACGAGTTGCGGCGGGCTCTGGCGGATTCCAAGGTGAAACCGACGGCTCGCGCCGAGACCCTGAGCTTGCAACAAAGCGCGGCGCTGTTCCGCGCGTTGCGCGGTTCGGCAGAGGGCTCGTAAAAAAGCCTCACCAAGCTGAACGCCGTGTTGGGTCATTGGAATTCAACTTCCAGCACGAAGGAGGGGCAATGGCTACGACCCTTCGACATCCCGCAGTAGCCGGACGGTTTTATCCCCACGATCGCGCGATTCTGCGTG
>DATLKS010000312.1:0-2626 GCA_035538255.1 Terriglobales bacterium | reverse complement strand
GAAAGACTGGCCGGCGACACCCAGGCTGCCGCGCCATTCCTTCGCGGCGGGTATGCCGAGGCTTTCTGCCGATTCCGCCGCCGCAAGCCGGCGGGCGGTGGCTAACACCTGCTCAAAGCGTGAGGACAAGCCGCTCAGTGCATCATCGAATTCGGCGCTCTCTTGGGACGCCCGCTTCTGTTTCGGCGATTCAGCAGGCTTCTTGCCAAGTCCGTCCTCTGCAGCAGTCTTCTTGACCTTTTTCAAGAGTTGCTCATCCGCCCTGAGCAATCGCTCGAACGTACCATCCACAATGACCGGCTCTAATAGATCACGGACGGCGGCGTGTACGGGCCTGAGCTGCAATTCGCGCATTGCGTCGGAAAGGCTTGGCATACCGCGCCCTCGCAGGTGCTCATAGAGCTCGCGCCAGGGGTGATTCACGTCATCGTGCAAGTGCTTCCAGTCGAGCAATACGTGACATTCATATGCGCCGAGATCAACGCGCATGCCTTTTTCCGCGAGTTCTCGGCCGCTGTAGAGATGCTCGAGACCGGTAACCGTGTCGCGCGCAGCCACGAACTGCGCGTTATCACCGGAGAGCGCGACCGCGTCGGCTAATGTGCGCTGGCGTATTGCCCGTCCCCCGTCAGCCATTTTTTCGGCGTAGGCGCTGGAAATGCGAATCCAACCATGAGCATCGGCATATTTGTTATTGAAGATGACGAGAGCCCGCTCATCGCCCAAGCTGTTGGAGTACGCGAAGACGTTTTCGTTCACCGATCCGTGATCGGTATAGAAATCGTAAAGCAAAAAGTTTCTGACCTCGGCGAACAATGCGCGCCGATGCAATAGCGGCGAGATCTGCCGCTCATGTCTTGCTATCAGCCACGGATCAGCAGATTCGTCATGGTAGGCCCTCCGATACTCCATCCCATAACGTTCAGTGAACCCTTCTACTTGCCCATGGCCAAACATAGGTAACCCGGGAAGCGTGGCCATCAGGGTGCAAACGCCGAAATACTTGTCACCCTTCCCGAACTGGTCAACGGCGGTGCGCTCGTCGGGATTATTCATGAAATTGACATAACGCTTAAGAATCTCTGGATCGAATTCAATAGTGTTCTTGATTACACTGCGATAATTAGCGTTCTCCTCATCGCGGAGCATGTTCATAAAGGCGCTGTTGTAGACACGATGCATGCCGAGGGTGCGCACGAAGTAGCCTTCGAGCAGCCAGAAAGCTTCGGCGAGCAGCAGCGTGCCGGGAGCTTCAGCAGCACAGCGATCGACGACTTCCCGCCAAAACTCGTTGGGAAACGCTCGATCGAACTCGGGTTTGGTGAGTCCATGTTCAGCCCGTGATGGAATTGCTCCGCCTGTTCCCGGAGCGGGATACCACAATCGTTGGTAATGCTGCTTAGCAAGCGTCATTGCGGCATCGAAGCGAATCACGGGCGATAGCCGCGCGACGTACAGGATCTTCTGGATCACTGCCTCGCGGACTTCCGGATTCAGATAGTTCAGTTGCGCCGTGTCGTTCCAGGGATAGCTCGTGCCGTCATTGCCGTGATAGATATAACGCATCTCTCCGCTCCAGCGATCGCGGCGTCGGAAGACCACGGCGGCATCAGTCTTGTTGTAATAGTGATCTTCAATCTTGATTTCGACGCGACCATCCGTCGAGAGATCGGGTCCATCGAAGCGATACGACGGGAATGGCGGATATGGCAGCGAGATGAACCAATCAGGATGCTCGGAAACCCAGCGCGAGTCGATCCCCGTATGGTTGGGAACCATATCGGTACCCATGCGGATGCCGCGGGCCATCGCACGATCGCGCAGATTCAGGTATGCCGCCTCTCCCCCAAGTTCCTCTGCGATGGTGTAATCAAAGAGCGAATACGCCGACGCCGCTGCTTCAAGGTTTCCAGTGAGGTGCTTAATCCGCTGTGAAGCTTTGCTGCGCTCCCAAACACCAATCAGCCACAGCGCGTTGAAACCACGTCGGGCCAGCGTGTCCAATTCCGAATCAGGAACCTGATCCAAACGATGAATGTGCCGCTTGTAAGTTTTCGAGAGTTGATCGAGCCAGACGAACGTGCTCTTCGCAATCATCACCGTTCGCGGCATCCAGTCGAGATCCGGACTGAATCGCTCATACTCAGGCTCTTTGAGGTTGTAATGAGGAATCGCCGCCGCGCTGGAATCACCTCGGTCTTGCTGCTGGCCGAAATGCCTGCCGTGCGCCTCCTGTGGGTGAAAGCGCATCCAGATGGCGATCTCCTCTTCTTTAAAGATGTCGAGCGCCACTAGAATGCGGCGTATCATGTCGCCGAGGATTTCCGACCACGTATCCCGCATGTAGGCGAGCTGCCCTTCAAGGGAATCCGGGGCAGCAAGCGCCGGCGCGCGAAGTAGATCCAATAAAGTCTGATTCTGTGGACCAAAGCGCGGACGCGTTTGGAAATAGTCCTTCAGCGCCGCAGTGATATCCGGGTACGCTGTAGCTTTTTCCAACTCATCGTCATCAAAGAGTTCGCTGAATCGGCGAAAAGCCAGATTCAGATTTGCCAGCCACAGCAGCATCATCTCTTCTAAAGCAATCGCGCGATGTGGCGTGCCTGCGCTCGATTGTTTGAGCCAC
>DATLKS010000311.1:0-2030 GCA_035538255.1 Terriglobales bacterium | reverse complement strand
TTTTCCGGCGGGCAGACACTGCAGCAGAGATCACCGGCCAGGCCGGCGCAACCGCCTGTCCCCGCTGCGACTCCAAAACAGGATGCAGTCGAACTGCCCAAGGGCACCAGCCTGCAGGTGGAAATCGCGCGAAATTGCCCGATGAAGGCAGGCGAAGCCGTCGAAGGCCGTCTTCTGCATCCGATCTACGCTAACGGCAAGCTCGTGGTGGCGGAAAATACTGCCCTTCATGGCAAAGTCGTCGCGCTGGAGCCGGACTCGAAGACGCGGTTGAAAGCGCGACTGCGCGGCGACTTCACGCCATTTCACAAGCCCGCGGTCCAATTCGACGGCCTGATGCTACCTGATGGGCCCGTTCCCATTGCCGCCTCTGCCACGACCGACGGCGCACCGGTTCTGCACCTCTCCACGCCAGGCGCCTCGCCAAAGCAATCATTCATTCAGAAGCGATGGGCAGAGGCCAGGAACAACCTGCACGACCGTATCGCGTACTTTACGGCTCCCGGAAAGGTGGGCTGCCCGATAATTTGTACCAGCGAGATTGTTAGTGTAGCGCGGAAGGTGAGTTAGTTAACTCGCCGCCGCAGTCGTGGGCGTGGAAAAGTGGGAAGGTTTGTTTGCTTTCTACTTTTCCATGCCCTGAGGAAGCTTGGATTTGCCATGCCACCGGCGCTGGAGGTCGGTATCCCAGCGATGAGTGTGGGCGTTCGGTGTTGTAATAGACCCTCCAGCGTTCAGCCAAGACCTGCACCTCCTTCAGGGAGTAGAAGATCTCGCCATTGAGGAACTCGTCGCGCAGCCTGGAGTTGAAGCTTTCGCAGTAGCCGTTCTCCCAGGGGGATCCTGGTTCGATATAAAGGGTGGCAGCTCCGGTGCGAGCCAACCATTTTCGCAACTGCACAGCGACGAACTCCGGGCCGTTGTCGGAGCGGATGTTCTCCGGGACGCCGTGCGCGATCATGGCGTCGGCCAAGACATCGATCAGGTTGGCGCTGTTGATCCTGCGCCGCACATGGATCGCCAGACACTCGCGTGTATATTCGTCGATCAGGTTGAGCATGCGTACTGTCCTTCCATCGTGGGTGAACGTGCTGACGAAGTCGTACGACCAGACGTGATTCCGATGCTCCGGTCGCAGCCGCACGCACGAGCCGTTCTTGAGCCACAAGCGGCCACGCGGCTTCTGCTTCTGTGGAACCTTCAACCCCTCGCGGCGCCAGATGCGTTCGACGCGATCCTTGCCAACCTGCCAGCCGGCTTCGTGCAGCTTGATCGTGATCCGTCGATAGCCGTAACGGCCATAGCGGTCAGCCAGCGTGATGATCGCCCGGGTCAGTGCGTCTTCGTCGTTCCGCTGGGTGGGCTGGTAGCGTTGCGTGCCACGTGGCTGGTGAACCAGATGGCACGCATGACGCTCACTCGCTCCCCGCTGCCGTGCATGTTCCACAGCGGTACGCCGACGCTCCGGGCTTAGAAGTTTCCCCGGGCTATGTCCTGAAGAATCTGCTTGTCCAGACTCAGCTCGGCCACCAGGCGCTTGAGCTTCGAGTTCTCCTGCTCCAGTTCCTTCAGCCGCTTGGCCTGGTCCACCTTCAGACCACCATATTCCTTGCGCCAGCGATAGTAGGTCTGTTCCGTAAATCCGGCTTCCTTGCACGCTGCCGGTGTCGTCTTCCCGTTGGCGATCGCCACTTCAATCTGCCGAAGCACGTTCACGATCTGCTCAGGCGTATGCCGCTTTCCTCGTGCCATTCAACGCTCCTTCCATACCAGTTTGTCTCACTCCTTCTGGTACAGAATTTGCCGGGCACTCCAAATTCTCGCCAACCTTAGCATATGCAGTCTTGGCTCTCTCAGGAGGCCCTGTGTCAGTGCTCAAACGCGCAGCTTTTTTGGCGTATGTGCTCCTTCCAATCTTTGCCTTTGCTCAAAACATTCCGGTGTCACAAGCGGCCAAGCATCTTGGTGAGCGGGCGACCGTTTGCGGCAAGATCGCCGAGACGCACACTGCGACGACTTCTCGGGGCACG
>DATLKS010000310.1:0-6623 GCA_035538255.1 Terriglobales bacterium | reverse complement strand
GACCTCCAGGGTACTTTCAAATCACGAAGGACAAAAGGAACATAGAAATAACCAGTACGATTATCCCTCAGCTTCCAAGTACTTCAATCCCGCTCCCGTAAGTTCCTCTTCTCTGATCTCGATCTCCGGAAAAGTGACGTGCCCGTCGCGCGTGATGTGGTCGTAAGCGCGATTGAGTTCTTAATCCGTGAGGTTTAACCCAAGCTTGTCATAAAGCAGCTCATGCAGTTGTTCATGATTCATGCTGCCTGTGAACGAATCGCCGGCAAGATCCTCGTATCGCACCTGGTAGGTCTCACCATCGCTTCCAATTCTGCGTACGTCAAGCGTTCCATGCATCCGCACACCTCAACATTAGATAGATTATTGATTACTGACAGTCGGGTCCAGGGCCAGGTTTTCTGTTGGGAGGCGTAACTCGGCGTCACCTGCTTCGCTCTGCAACAGCAACTCTCGTTTGCTGCCAACCTGTGCCCCGCAGTGCTCGTCTCATTTAGCGTCTCTCCACGTTTGGGAGTAGGTGTGCACTTCAGCAACCGGCATTCGAGTGCGTGGAGGGCGAGAGACTTGCAATGGGGGAAAGTTCCATGAAAACACGTTTTGCAATCATGCTGCTTGCTACCGCAGCCTTGGTATCGGCGCCGGCATTGCGGGCCCAGGACCACGGTGAGATCGGCGTCTTCGGTGAGTTATTTCGCGCCTCCGCCAGCAGCCTCAATCTTTATGGCGTCGGGGGACGCGTGGGTCTGAACGTCCACCCCAACGTCGCTCTGGAAGCAGAAGGTTCTTATGATTTTGCCCAGAGTAACACTCAGACAGTAACCGGAATTGGTGGCAATACCACCGTGTTTCGTTCGGATCTGCGCGCGACTCATTTCCTCTTTGGACCGAAGCTCCAGCTTGGCACAAACTCGCCGGTTCGGGCCTTCGTATTTGCTAAGGGTGGCTTCCTGCGTTTCGGAGTAACACCAGGCCCGGTAACCTTCGGCGCTTTTCCCACGAGGCTGGAGAACACCGATCTCAACGGCACTTTTTATCCTGGCGGCGGTGTTGAGTTCTTTCTGGGCCCGATCGGTATTCGCGCAGAAGCAGGAGATGAGATCTACTTCGACCGCGGGGCGCAGAATAACCTGAAGGTCGCCGTCGGACCAACGATCCGTTTTTAGGCGATGATGCGAGAGGCGCGGCATCCAGCGCCTCTCGCGCAAAAGTTGAATCACGGTTATTAGGCAGTTAACGCAGCTGAGTAGTTTTGGGTTGCCTCACCAGTCCGCTCTTGGCCTCATTTCGAGCGGTCGAAGCACGAAAATTCGAGAGATGAACACTTTGTAAATGTTTTTTCTAAGCTGCTGCCAACGTCTTGTCAGAGTGTCTCATCTGTAAACACGTAAGCCGCTGTTGAAGTTGAGGCGGATGGGCCCTATGAAAGTCTGTTTGGTTACCGCGTTCCCCCCGAGCACAGAGCGTCTAAACGAATACGGTTTCCATCTTGCGAAAGAATTAAGAAAGCACGATTTGGTCAGCCTGACGATTCTTGCTGACCAGATTCCCCAGCCAGCCGAAGAACTACCCGACTTTGACGTCGATCGCTGCTGGAAGTTCAATTCCATTTCCACGCCGCTAGCTCTACTTCGTGCAGTTCGGAAGCACAAACCCAACGTCGTCTGGTTCAACCTGGTTTTCTCGAGCTTTGGCGACAAGCCCATCTCGGCTTTCCTCGGCATATGCACTGCATTTCTGCTGCGGCTGTTCGGGTTCTACACGCATATCACGTTGCATCACGTGATTGAAGCCCTCGATCTTTCCAAAGGGACCCGCTTCCCACGGCTCTATCGGTTCTGCGGAGCGATAGCCACCCGGCTGATACTGCTTTCCGGATCGGTGACGGTGCTGTTGCCCTCGTACCGCAAAGTGCTGTTGGAAAACTACCGCGGCGAATACGTGCACTTGCGGAGGCACGGAGTATTCTCTGCTACACCCAAATTTCCGGACATCAGCAAGCGTGGGAATCCCGAGCATCGCATTCTTGCGTTCGGTAAGTGGGGCACCTACAAGCGGCCAGAGATTTTGATTGAGGCCTTCGCCCAGATCGCCGACCGCTTTCCGAATGCGAAATTGGTAATCGCCGGCTCGAATCATCCCATGTGTCCGGGCTATGTGGAATCCCTACGTGAACGATGGCGTGATTGCTCTCGCATCGAATTTCAAGGGTACGTTCCGGAGGACGAGATAGGGAATTTGTTCTCGTCCGCGACAGTTTTGGTCTTGCCCTACTCCTCGGCTGGCGGTCCTAGCGGAGTGGCCCACCAGGCGTGTGAGTTTGCTACGCCAATAATAGGTTCAGACATCCCCGATTTCATCGACATGGCTCAGACCGAAGAGTTGGCCATGTTGTTCTACAAAACCGGAGATCCCGACAGCCTGGCAAAGGTCCTGGCTGATCTACTCGAGAACCCGACTCTGCAGCAGGAAATGGCGGAGCAAAACTTCTCGGTAGCGGTGCGGATGACGATGGAGAAAGTAGTGGCCCAGTATCTCCAATCATTCGCGAAAGCACTTGCACTGAAGCGGCGAAACAAAAGCTCGAAGCGTTTGCCAGTCCAGACGATCGATCTCTGGCCTGCTCGACCGCCGCGAGCGACAGGAGCGATGGATACGTTGACTCCCAGGTGACCCATGTACTCGCTCACGATCGTCATCCCCGCTTACAACGAGGAGTGCCGGCTTGGCACAACACTCGATAAAATCGACGAATTCATCAAGACGGAAGAGTGGAACGCCGAAATCATCGTTGTCGATGACGGCTCTACGGATGGAACCGCCCGGCTGGTAAACCGTTACATGCAGCAGCATCCTTATTTGCGGCTGCTACAGAACCACATCAACCGAGGCAAGGGATTCAGCCTGCGTCGGGGAGTGGAGGCGGCGCTGGGTGACGTCGTGCTTTTGTGCGACGCCGATCTCTCCGTTCCAATTGAGGAAGTTCACAAATTGCTGAATGCGCTTGATGAAGGCGCCGACATCGCCATCGGCTCTCGTGGAGTCGATGCCGGAGGAGAGCGCCTGGCCGCGCCCTGGCATCGCCAGATGTGCAGCGTTGGATTTAAGATGCTGGTGCGTTCCGTTCTAGGACTGAACTTTGAAGACACGCAATGCGGATTTAAGGCTTTTAAACGCAAAGCTGCGCGGCTGATCTTCTCGCGGCAGCGCATCGAACGCTGGGGCTTCGATCCAGAGGTGCTGATGTTGGCAGAGCGTTTCTGCTTTGTCGTAAAGGAAGTCGGCGTAGAGGCAGTTCACGATGGCCGAAGCCGATTGAATGTTGTAAGTGATTCGTTCCAGATGTTCTGCGAAGTGCTGAAGGTGCGTTACCACCTCCTATTTGGAATGTACAGCTATCCCACGCCCAGCTATGAGGCCGTGACTCCGGCGCCGACGGTGGCGGACACGCTGGGAACCGCCTCCGCGACGTCGAATTGATTCGGGTAGGCACCTAGAAAAGCCCGTGGCAAAAGCGCGGGTCTTTTATTTCCGTTCTCTTACTCTCATTTAGTAGACGAACCGAGGGTTTAGGACAAATCCGTTCCTCCCGATTTCCGACCCTCACTCTGATACCCTGAGACTCGCGATGCCACGATTTGCCGATCTGCGGGAGCTTTTGGCGAAGGCCAACGAGGTGAAGTCGGGCGATCAACTCGCCGGCGTAGCCGCGCATTCGGAGCAGGAACGCGTCGCCGCAAAGTGCTCTCTCGCCGATACTCCGCTGACGCGAATTCTCTCCGAGCCGCTGATCGAGGACGATGTAACCCATCTCATTCATGAACACTTCGACGAAGCAGCATTCGCGCCGATTCGCTCTATGACCGTTGGCGAATTCCGCGAGTACCTCTTGAGCGACGATACCAGTGACGAACAACTCAAGACCCTGCAGCCTGGGATCATTCCCGAAATGGCTGCTGCCGTTGCGAAGATCATGAGCAACAAGGATCTGGTCCTCGCTGCCGCGAAGATTCGCAATGTGACGCGTTGTCGCAATACTCTTGGCCAGCGTGACGTACTCGCGATACGGACGCAACCGAATCATCCGGCGGATGATGTTGGTGGAATTCTTCTGGCGGCGTTTGAGGGCCTACTGTATGGCTGTGGCGACGCGGTCATCGGAGTCAATCCAGCCACCGACTCGGTGGAGAGCGTAGCCGCAATCTTACATTCACTTCAGCGTCTGGTCACCGTCTACGAAATTCCCACACAGACCTGCTGCCTTGCTCATATCACAACGCAACTCGCAGCGATGGACAGGGGCGCTCCCGTTGATTTGCTTTTCCAGTCAGTCGCAGGAACCGAGGCTGCTAACCGCAGTTTCGGTATCACGACGCAAACGATCTCGGAGGGCAGGGCGAGAACGCTCGAGCATCATCGTGATCGTAAGAATATCAATTGGGTGGGCGAGAACGTGATGTATTTTGAAACCGGGCAGGGAAGTGCACTCTCGGCCGAGGCCCATTATGGAATCGATCAACTTACGCTTGAAGCCAGAGCCTATGGAGTCGCTCGCGCTTTTTCTCCCTTACTCGTGAACAGTGTTGTCGGCTTTATTGGTCCGGAGTATCTGTTCGATGAACGCCAAATCATCCGGGCTGGTCTCGAAGACCACTTCATGGGAAAGCTTCTCGGGCTGCCAATGGGGTGCGATGTTTGCTACACCAACCATGCCGAGGCCGATCAAAACTCTGCCGACAATCTCCTCATGCTGCTCAGCGCCGCCGGGAGCAACTACTTCATGGGTGTGCCGTGCTCTGACGATGTCATGCTCAACTACGAATCGACGAGCTATCACGACGCATTGGCGATGCGCAGGCTCTTCAATCTGCGTCCGGCTCCGGAGTTTCTCGCTTGGCTTCAGGAGCGCGGAGTCTATCGAGACTCAGAGCCGGCAGCACTCGATGGTTGGGTGCGAAGCGAGCTGATGAGCAAAGCGGAAGCACTGTTGGCTCCTTGAAGCAGTATTCTCATGTCCGATTTGCTGCCTGAAATCGTGCAGGAGGTTCGCCGGCGCACACCCGCCCGGCTCCTTGCGGGACGCACTGGCGGCGCATATCGCACGCTGACACAGCTTGAACTGCGCGCCGCCCATGCCGCCGCCCGCGACGCAGTGCGAACCGATCTCGATCTCAGCAAACATTTAGGCCCAGAGTTCGTCGAACGCTTTGGGATCTTTCAAGTGCGCTCGAAGGCTAATTCAAAAGATGAGTATCTCCTTCGGCCCGATTTGGGAAGGAGCTTCGCCGCCCGTTCTCGCGACGAAATCAGTACGCGATGCGTTTTAAGTCCCGATCTGCAGATCATTATTGGTGATGGCCTATCAACAGCAGCGATCGCAACTCAGGTGCCGGAACTGTTGCCTCGGCTGATCAGCGGAGCCCAGACGCGAGGCTGGTCCGTCGGCCAGCCATTCGCGATCCGATTCTGTCGCGTGGGGATTCTGAACGATGTTGGCGATCTTCTTCAACCGCGACTAGCGGTGTTGCTCATAGGTGAGCGCCCAGGACTGGCTACTGCCGACAGCCTCTCCGCTTATATGGCCTTTCGGCCACATGTCGGTCACACAGATGCAGATCGCAATCTAATTTCGAACATCCATCGACGCGGTATTGTCCCAGGAGACGCTGCAACTCGCATTCTGAATCTCGCTGCGAAGCTGATGCTGCTAAGGATCAGTGGAGTAGCGGTGAGGGAAGAACTGCCGGGCGGAGTTGGACAGCTGCAGCAATGAGTAGTCGGCAGCTCCGGAATCCCGCGCTGCTCGAATTCGTGGCAACAGGGTCTTCTCGTTTCGTCTCCTAACTCTTACAGGCAATTCGGCCACTCAAGGGGAGAACTATGCATAGGCTTCTTACCATCGCTGCTGCGTCCGTGATCAGCGCTGGAATGGCTTTCGGACAGGCCACAGCCACAGATCAGTCACCGAGTGCAGGAACTCAACCAACCAGCAACACTGTAAACACGAATCCGAACCGGAAAGGAACATCTCCATCGGCTCAAAGTGGAGCGGTAGCCGATAGGCCGTCTGCTCCCAATCAAGCGCTACCCGGCAACGCGAATCCCGCGAATGCGGCGACCAACGAAGGCAGAGCGAATCGGCAGGCCGTGAACCCCAATCAGAAGGGAGCAACCGCTGCGCCTGAGCTTGGCAATCCTGGGGACAACAGCGACAACAATGGCATGGCCAAAGATGACACCGGAAACAACGCCGCGAGTGGGCGTGGTTCCAACACCATTACGAATCCAGGGACTGCCGGAACAGTACAGTGGTTCTGGATCGCCTTGGCAGTCATCATCGGGGTGGTGCTGATTGGCGTCCTCGCCAGCCGTAATCGGGCGCGCGCTAACATCGAGCCAACCGACCCTGCATTACGGGCGACGGATACTCGTCGGGATTTCGACCGCAAAGAAGACGAGCGCATCCGGCGAGCGGGGTGAATTTCGAGCGCAACGATTTTATTGTAGAGGCGCAGTATTACTGCGTCATTACGTTCCATTTTGGGAGCACGCTAAGATCGGGTTGATTTAGACGGTTACGACTGCCAGCGGCAGCGATATTTCGATCTCAAATCCGCCCTGCT
>DATLKS010000309.1:0-1890 GCA_035538255.1 Terriglobales bacterium | reverse complement strand
AACAGGCTCCACTGAAATTCACAAATTCCGGCCAATTATGATTGGAGGCCCGGCCAGTTTATGCCTGTAATGACAAACGGAACGTCAAATTCACTACGCATTCAGAAAGCGCGAACCGCTCTTCTTCTCGACCATCCCTTTTTCGGGTCTCTCCTGTATCGGTTGAAGGATCGGGAGAGTCACGCCGTTAAAACGATGGCGACAGACGGAGTCTCACTTCTCTGGAATCCTAAATTCGTCGAGACGCTCGCTGCGGCAACCTTGGCCGGCACGCTGGCGCATGAAGTCATGCATCCGGCCTTGCACCATCACCTGCGGCGCTCGGGCCGCGACCTAAAGAGATGGAACATTGCGTGCGACTATGCCATCAATCCACTGTTGGTGGATGCCGGTCTCAAGCTCCCGGAGGGCGTTCTCCTCGAGAACCGATTCCGGGGCATGAGTGCGGAGCAGATCTATAACCTGCTCGAATCGGAAGAGGATTCGAACGCAAATGGCAAGGACGAACAACAGGCCGCCGCTTCAACGGAGTCGAAATCGGGCCCGAAGGGAAGCGAATCGAAGGAACCTTCGATTCCCGAGACGGATGGGGGGATCGGCCAGGTTCTCGATGCTCCCCTGGAGAGCGACAACTCTCCGAGCGAGCAAGAGCAGGCAAGAGAATGGGAAATTGCCGTTAAACAGGCAATGACGGTAGCCAATCAGGCGGGCAAGGTGCCAGCGGGACTTGATCGGACGATGGAGGGGGTTGCAGAAGCTGCCGTCAATTGGAGGGAACTGCTGCGCCGCCTGTGGTCGGAGACGAGTGCGACCGATTACAGCTGGATGCGTCCGAACCGGCGCCATCTCTGGAGAGGGCTCTATCTTCCCGGCGTCGTCAGGGAAGGTGTGGGCGAGATTGTCATAGCGGTCGACTGCTCCGACTCGATCAGCGGGCCGCAGTTGCGGCTCTTCGAGGCGGAAGCGCGGGCCATTCTTGAAGGGCAAAGGCCGGAGCGTGTCTACGTGCTCTACTTTGACGCGGTGGTTCAGAAGGTCGAGACCTACGAAGCCGGCCAGCCCATCTCGCTTAATCCGGTGGGCGGGGGAGGCACGGAATTCGCGCCTTGCTTCGATTGGGTTGAGGAACGCGGGATCATGCCGCAAACGATGGTCTTCCTGACTGATCTCTACGGTTCATTTCCGCCCTCCGCTCCTTGCTATCCAGTGCTATGGGCCTCGACCGGGTGCCGCCAGGCTCCTTTCGGCGAAGTCATTCCCATGCAGGCTGCGTAAGGAAGGGCCACGTCGCGTCCTTCAAACCCGCAAATCAATTAAAGCCTCATGCAGATCCGCGCTGAAGTGCGGATCAGGAGGTTCTGTGTGAACCAAACATATCGTGTGTTTACGGACGGTTCGGCGATTGGCAACCCTGGACCTGGCGGCTGGGGAGCCGTCGTAATGAACGGAACGCGGCGCCACGAGATGTCCGGCGCACATCCCAGAACGACAATCTCGGAAATGGAACTCGTAGCCGCGATTGAGGCTCTTCGTTCGCTGCCGAGCGGAGTACGAATCAATCTGCACTCAGATTCGCAATACCTGATCTATGGAATGAGCAGCTTTATCGCCAAATGGGAACGGGATGGCTGGCGGAACCGCCGGGGCTGCCAGATCCAGCACCGGAATCTGTGGTCAGAGCTCACGTTGCTCAATACAGACCGGAAAGTCCGGTGGGTGTGGCTGAAAGGGCACAACGGTCATTGCGACCAGACCCGAGCTGATTCGCTTGCATACCAGGCTGCTCGCGCCCTTTGGTTGCGGGAAAGGACCGCGGCGTAAACCCCCGAGAAAACGACTGATTCGTAGAGGGAGTACCGACATGGCTTCGATCGCCGAGGCAAATTCGTT
>DATLKS010000308.1:0-1621 GCA_035538255.1 Terriglobales bacterium | reverse complement strand
GGGCATGTCGATGTCGTCTTCGCAAATGCCGGCGTGGTCGATCCGGTTTCGCTCACAGAATCGACACCAGAAACATTTGACAAGCACTTCAACCTGAACGCACGCGGCGCCTACTTTACGGTGCAGAAGTCGCTGCCGTTGCTCGCCGACAAAGCATCCATCATCCTTTCTGGTTCGGCCGCATGGCAGATGGGCGTACCAGGCTTCGGCGCGTATTCGGCAACGAAAGCAGCTTTGGTCTCCTTTGTCCGGACCTGGACTGCAGAGTTGGCCGGCCGCGGCATTCGAGCGAACGTGATCAGTCCTGGACCGACGGAGACGCCTATGGTCCATGTCGGCGCTAAAACATCTGACGAAGGGACAAGCGATTACTTCAAGAAGATGATCCCAATGGGACGCCTTGGAACAGCGGATCAGATTGCATCGGCAGCCGTGTTCCTCGCGTCCGACGAAAGCAGCTTCATCACTGGAATCGACTTGCCAGTGGATGGTGGCACCGCTTCCAGATAATCCGCGGAGGGAGTCCCATGAGGGAAGCAGCTATTCCCAGTTGGCTGGCTTACGATCTTCGGCTCATGTTCGAGGGTTTCGTCGAGCGTGGATTCAGCAACACGCAGGAACAGACGGCGCGCTTTGTTGCCTTGCTCGGGCGCCAGCCGAGAACTTACAGCAGCTTCGCTGAAGAACTAGCAACGGAATGGGCTGCGGCGTAAGTCGCGAACAACACTGACCTTTTACCAATACCGAACAGACGCTCAGAGACAGGAGAAATCTTTATGAAGTACGCCATTATCGGTTCCGGTGAGATCGGCACCGCACTTGCACGCGTCTTTGCCCGCAAGAAAATCGAAGTCGCAATCACAAACTCCCGTGGACCTGCGACGCTTGCGTCTTTGACGAAAGAGCTGGGTCCCAACGTCGTTGTATCGAGCAACGACGCCGATGCCAGCACAATTGTTGCCGCCGTCGCTGAGCAGCTTGGCTTCGCTCCAGTCGAACTCGGGAGGCTCGATCAGGGCGGCGCGCCCCTTCATTTTGTAGGCAGGCAACCTGGCGGGCTTTTGTTTCAGAACCTGGAGAAACTCGGCTGATTGCGACGTATCGTAGGGGCACGCCTTGACCAGCACAAGCGACAGACTTGCGAGACACCCGCTTGAGCGAGCGGACAACGCCAGGCAACAGCCGCGCTCGTAGGCATTGTCAGCTTCTCCGAATTCCACGTTACGCAGCATCTGCAAAAAGGTCTCGAAGACAGAATCTTGAACAGAAGGAAGCAAAGGTAGCAAAGTTGGTTCCTCTCTAAGGTTCCGAAACATTAAAACCCTGACATAGGAACTACCGAGAACCGACGCTCGTACGATTCCCCCGAAGCGAGCCTTCAAATGAAAGCCGTGAACTTTGCTACCTTTGCTTCCTTCTGTTCAAAATGTCTGTCTTTGCGACCTTGAGTGGGTTCTGACGGGGACAGGTCAACTTGTTGTCGGGAAGCTCGGAGAGCCCCGGGATCTACATCGTTGAGAGACCTGTCCCTAAGGCTCTGAAAGTCCTCGCGGTCGCAGCGTATCCCCGATCTCTCCCAGAGACGCCGCGCGCTTCCGGTTTTCACAACCGGAATTCACGC
>DATLKS010000307.1:0-14315 GCA_035538255.1 Terriglobales bacterium | reverse complement strand
GGCTTGCACTTTAAGAAGTCTGCAACTCATCAACGACTCTCTTCCTCTATACGCAAGCTCAGTCTCCAGAGTTGCAGAGGATAAGTTGTCTCATAAGATGCAGAGCCATCCCATGTGGCTGCAGCAACTCAGGTCGAAAATTGTTTGTAGAAGCGTTTCAGTGCGGCGCTTGTACTTGCCTCTGCAGGGCAAAGCCGAACCAAAGAGGATTGGAGCCGTTGTACATAACCCCTCGGGTTTGTTGTGCAAATCCCATCCGCGATGCCTTCAGAGTGCATGGATTGCACGGTTCTTCGAGCGGGATTTCGTATCTGCCTTCCCGCCCAGAAATGGCACTTGCCACCTCCTTTCCTGATGCATTAGCCAGTGTCAGCTTAGTGCGTGGCAGAGGCCAGCCGTCGGTGTCGCTTACGAACCCGCGCACGCTGCCTCTTGGTGCCAATCCTTCAGGAGCAATCGCGCGCGCCTGGTATGCCGGCCCGCGCAGCGGACGTCCGGCGAACTGTCCTGTCGTTTTCTCATGCTCGAGGGCAAGCACCCCGTTCACAAATACATATTCGATTCCAACACTGGGCCGGTTAGGAGATTCAAAAGTGGCTGTGTCCAGCACTGTTTTGGGATCAAAGATGGTGAGGTCTGCGAAGTAGTCCTCACGCAGCAGCCCGCGATGATCGAGACGAACTCGCTGTGCGGGAAGGGAAGTGAACTTCCGGATTGCGTCTTCGACGCGAAGAACGCGCTCTTCGCGAACGTACTTTCCGAGAATGCGCGCGAAGCTTCCATAGGCGCGTGGGTGCGATTTTGATTCGCCGAGCGGTCCATCGGGAGCTACTTCGCCGTAGTCGGTGCCTACGCTTACCCACGGCTGCTGCATCGCGACTCGGACGTCGTTTTCCTGCATGCTGAAGTAGGCTGCTCCGATTCCGTCTTTGCTTTGGATCAAAAGATCGCAGAGGGTATCGAACGGCTCTTTATGCTGGATCTGAGCCACAGCGGCCAACGTGCGTCCCTCGTACTGCTTCAATTCGGGAACAATGGTCGAGACAATCATCACGCCATCGGGACCGCCAACTCCGCGCCACATGTTCTCGTAACCCTTACCGCTCTCAAGCTCCTCGCGTATTTGCTGCTTGGTTGCGGCATCTTTGAGTCGCGCAACCAAGGCTTCCGAGCCTCCCTCGTGATACTTCGGCGGAATCAGCGCGCCCAGCGATGTCGCCGAGGCCACATAGGGATACTGGTCGGCGGTCACATCGATTCCATTCGCGCGGGCATCCTCTATCTTTGCGATCACCTGTGGCATCTTGCCCCAGTTTCGCTTGCCCGAAACCTTGAGGTGAAAAATCTCGAGAGGCATGTTCGCCTCCCGAGCGATGCGAAATGCCTCGTCGAGAGCCGAAATTTCGTCATCACCTTCATTACGCATGTGTGTGGCATAGATGCCGCCATACTTGGACGCGATCTTAGCAAGATCGATCAGCTCATCGGTTTTCGCGTAGTTTGAAGGTGCGTAGATCAGAGCGGTCGAAAGTCCCATCGCTCCATCGAGCATCGCGTCGCCCACGTACTCTTCCATGTCACGCAGCTCGTTGGAGGTAGGCGCCCGATTCACCTGACCGAGAACTTTCTTGCGCAGCTGTCCTGCGCCGACGTAGGTACCGAGGTTGATCGCGGGAGTCTCCTTGGCAAGACGATTGAAATATTGACTAAGACTCTCCCAATCAATAGTGAGGTGAAAGTGCTCGAAGAAATCTTTCTGTTCTGTGAGGTCAGAGGCAGCGAAGGGCGCGACCGACTCGCCTTCGCCGGTGATCTCGGTAGTGATTCCTTGGGTAAGCTTGCTGACCGCACGCTTGTCGATCAGCAGGTTCACTTCAGACTGGCCGAGCATGTCGATGAATCCAGGCGCAACGATCAGGCCAGTAGCATCGATCGTGTGCTTGGCTTTCACGTCTTCGGCAGCGTGGCCGATGAATGCAATGCGATCTCCGAGAATGCCAACATCACCGTAGAACCATGGATTGCCGCTACCATCAACGATCTTTCCGTTGCGAATGAGCGTGTCGTACTGCTGGGAAAAAGAAGGTGTTGCAAAGAGAACTCCAAGTGCAATGAGCAGGAGCTTGTGTTTGGTCATGGTTTTGTCGAAGCGGCAAAATATCAAAAGCAACAGCAAAAGCAAAACAGGCGCGCGCATTACGCAATGTTTGGGCACGACTATTTACGGATTCTAATGAGCATTGCTCGGCTGGCTTAACGGACAAAGACAAAGGCTGTCACAGCGGAGAACGCGGTTGAGATCAGATTCACTGCGTTGTTGGAGAGCCATTCGGGGCGCTCTAGCGTAGCGCCAAGAATGCTGTCGAGAAACATGCCCGCGATCCCGGCGACGACTACTAACACTGCGGAGTGTGCGGTCAGAACGTTAGTCGCCGCGGCTTCGTAGCCAATAATCATGGCCGCTACTATTCCCAACAGGGTTCCAGGTAAGCTGATTGCTCCATCGGTTCCCGCGGGCACTGATTTCCAAGACGTGATCAACCGAGGATTTTGGGCCAGGGCTTTGCCAGCTTCACTTGAAACTGTATCGCAAGCTGCTTCGGCCAAGACAGCTATGCTCCCAGCCAGCAGAGCCGTTCGCAATGGCGTGAGCTGCGCGAGCGCGGCAGTCAGAGCGGCACATCCTAGATTAGCGAGCACCTGTGTGGCATCGCGTCCGCTGTGGTGCTCGGCGATACTCAGGCGCGTCTTGCGGCTCCTGCCGATCTGAGTCGCAGCGTAAGTCAACAAAAAGACTAGCAACACGGCTCCGAACATTGCGGGACCGCCGGCAAGTGACAGGAGGGAAGTGACGAGTATGCCGGTAATCGATCCCCCAACCGTAACTCCGTGCGCAATCCAAGCAATGACAGCGAAGCAGATGATTCCTACAGCAGCGATGAATGCTTTCTGCTGACCCATTTTGGAGTGGAAGATTAGCCCCGCGAGAAAGGCCGCGAGTAACACCCCGAAACCGAGCCATCCTGCACGGCTTACCCGTCTTATGACTGGGCGAGACCAAACTGGATATGGGTTCGGTTTGCTAGGGAATGAAGAGGACGGCACAGTTGGGGGTACCTGCATCGTAACAAAGGAAACACATCTGTAATCTTGAATTTAGATGTCTCAGGGTTGAGAATTACGCTCCTGCGCTGGTGCAAGGTCGGTAGAGACGCAGCCTGCTGTGTTTCTACGTACAAAAGAGGAAAGATCAATGGCAGCTTCGGTGTGGTCTGGATATCTAACGTTTGGTCTCATATCAATGCCAGTGCGCCTGTTCTCAGGGGCGCGTGCGAACCACGTGTCATTCCACATGCTGCACCGGGACGATCACGTGCGCGTCAAGCAGCAGCTCATCTGTCCTGAAGAGGAAAAGGTTGTTGGCCGGGATGAGATCGTGAAGGGCTTCGAGTACCGCAAGGGCGAATACGTCATCATTGAGCCGGAAGAAATAAAGAAGATCGAGCCCAAAACCGCCAAGTCGATGGAGATTCTAGAATTCGTCAAAGCCGACGACATCGATCCCATTTATTTCGAATCCTCGTACTATCTTATGCCCGAAGAGGCCGGAAAGCGTCCGTACGTCCTGCTGCAAAAGGCGCTCGAAGAGAGCCGGCATGTCGCCGTGGCCAAACTGGCGATGCACAACCGCGAGTACACAGTTTTCCTGCGGCCGTACAACGGCGGACTCATGCTGCACACTATGTACTACCAGGACGAAATCCGTAAAGTTGAGGATTTCGGCAAGAATGATGTTGAGATCAAAGAAGCTGAACTCAAAGTAGCGCATCAGCTCGTGCAGGCGCTTGCGGCTGACTGGGAGCCGGAAAAATATTACGACACCTTCGAAGCGAACGTGAAGGAACTTATCAAGGCTCATCTGGAAGGCAAAGAGGTCAGCTCAGTTGAAAAGCCGAAGAAGGCAGCGCCGGTTGTCGATCTGATGGAAGCCCTCAAGCAAAGCCTGGCACAGATGGAAGGCAAGAAGAAAGCTCCTCAACGGGCGACTGAAGCTCAGGGCGAGAGCAGGGTTCACGTGATGGGCAGCGAAGAAGCTCCAGCCCGAAAATCGGCAAAGAAACGAGCGAGGGCGTAGCTCGGTTTCCCACCGAGCTACGTACCATCTTAGGGATGGTTGTGCCAAGTTGCCTTTCCCAGCCTCCGATTGAGGTCTTTCATGACCGGCGTGCGATTGGACAAGTGGCTCTGGGCCGCCAGGTTCTTTAAAACCCGGACACTCGCTGCGCGAGCCTGCGAACTCGGCAGGATTCAATGCAACCACCAGCCTGCGAAAGCCGCCCGCGAGATCCGCATCGGCGACTCCTTGAACATCAAAAATGACGGCGGCGATTTCCAAGTGGAGGTCCGGCTGCTCAGTGAGGTACGCGGCCCGGCGGCGGCTGCTCAAAGTTTATATCGCGAAACCCAGGAGAGCAGGGAATTGCGATTGAAGTTGGCGGAAGAGCGCAGGACGATGAGAAGTTTCAGTCCAGCGCCGGCGGGCAGACCATCGAAGCGCGACCGCCGCAGGATTATCCAGTTCCGCGGAGAGCGCGATCGTAATATCTAGCGATACAGCACGAGCAACACTCTATAGGTAGTCATACCATTGTTCCCGGATTGGGACATACATGCGCCAATCGAGTAGCCGCCGCCGGGCATCTCCAGCAAGCGATTCACCAGGCTGGTGGGAAGTTGGTCTGCCCTGGGGGCAGTGAAATTGAAGCTGTAGGCCTGCATGTTGCGGCGCGGAACCGCAGCCAGAGCGGCGCCTCCGGAGCTGTCACCGGAACAAGCGATGCGGCGCAGTTGCGATGAGCCCGTAGCAGTCATAGCGGCGAGGCCACGCGACTTTCGCCGCGCCGCGATCTGATGTTCTACGGCTTGCTCGAAGTCCTCAGAAGAGAGCCGTTGAATCGCAGTAGTGAAATCCTCAGTCGCCCACAAGCGATTTCCCGAGCGCACGATTCCGACCCCCATTTCGGTATATACAGGATTCAGCAGGTTTGCTCGATGTAGCGGCGAGTGCATCCAGCCGGACTGCAATGTCTCGGCATCGTCGCCGAAACCAATGTTCTCCGCCGCTGCGCTGAAGCGAGCACCCTGTTCCGACAGCCGTTCAGTAAATACCGGCTCGCCTTTGAGCTGATGGCTCAGCTCCTTTTGCTTTGCCATCTCGTCGGAGTGCAGGCGCGCTGCGATTACGAGGTGATTGTCCCAGTTCAGCGGAGGAGCGTTCACCTTTGCGCGCTCCTGGTTCGTCCACTCGAAGATCTGGCGCTCCATATCGGTAGTGCTGGTGATCTCTTGCCCAGCCAACGGCAATGAGAGCGTGAGCCAGCAGGCCAGGAAAATAACGAACTCAATGGTCAGTCTCCACGGGGACGAGTTGCTCAATTCTGTTCTCACCTGCCTGCCTGCATCATGCGGTCCAGATCCTGGATGAGGCGCTGAGGATTTTCGTATCCCAGCATGACACTTCCTGAATCGGTGCTGATGCTTACGATGTCTCGACCGCCCCAAATGTAAGCGGTGCCAGTTGACGTGAGTCGCACGCCATAACCGAGGCCAGTCCAGCGATCCGCATGATACCCGCGAATGCTGCCGACTGGAATAAAGTGGAGAGGCAAAAGGAAGCCTTTGATCAGGACGCCGTCGGTTCGCACCAGGTACTGGAATCCCTGGATTACCCCGACAGCGACCCAAGCCATAAGGGCAATCAGGAGAACGCCGATCAAACGCACCGGCGCTGCTAACTTGATAGCGATCCAGAGTCCCACCAATAGCCCAGGCAAGAGGAAGAGCAACTGTAGTGGCTGACTGTGCCGTTCCTCAGCAATGAGTGAGGCGTTCGGGGACGGAACCGTGCTGGATGGACGCATAAAGGCGAGGACAACGCAGGCAAATAGCAAGGCAATGAAGGGAAAAATCGCCGGCACGGTCCACACGCTCGCCATGGGACGACCGTAGGCAGCGTGATCTAAAACTTGCCATGAGACAGTGAACATCACGCCTGCGGTGGAGTACTGAACGAGAGTCACCACCGACATGAAGGACTGCTGCCGGAATGCGCGCAGCATCGCAAAGCTGGTCGTCCCCAAAACAACAACGAGGAGTATCGCCGTGAATATCGCAAACGTCTGTGGCGACTGCCATCCGTTAGGGCGGCCGCTCAGATCAAAGTGCACGGCGATTCTCTGCGGCAGGTCTCCCCATACTGAAGCAAGATGAATAGCTAACACCGGGATCGCAGCCCAAGGCAAGGCGATCAACAGTCTTTCCAACCGCAGTCTCGTAGCTTCTTTCATTCACACCTCTCGATCCAGGTTCGGAGACGCCAAGTCTACCGGGAGAGTAGCCCTGAGAGTCTTGACGATCCGAGACCAAGTACCACGCGCCTACTTACGCTGATGCACCGCGATTCTTGATCTCCGAAAGCAGGCGCTCGATCTCTTCTTCGCGTTCCAGCGACGCGAAGCGATCTTCAAGGGAGTCGCCAGTCAGCTCGCGATGCGCATGGTTGATGGCTTCATTGCGCACGACTTTCTGTTTCATGCGATCGAAGGTCTCCACGTGCTTGCCATCGTGTACAGCCGACTGCGCAGTGCGCGCCTTGCCTACTACACGGGAGCGACGAGCCTGCGCGATGAGCACATCACATTTTGCTTGCGCCTCTTCGAGCTTCTGTTCGAGCTTGTGGAGAGCGTTTTTCAGATTCTCAACCTCGATTTTCTGGTCGGCTACCTGCTGCTCAAAGTTCTGCGCGTTTTGCTTGCAAGTAAGCGAACGCTCAAGTGCGGCCCGGGCGAGATCGTCCTGCTTCTTGGAGACGGCGAGCTCGGCCTTGCGCTTCCACTCGGCGATCTTTTCTTCGTTTTCTTTTTGTTTTTTCTCGAGCAGATGCTGGTCCGCGATCGCAATCGCTACTTGCGTCTTCACCTGCAGAAGCTGGTTCTGCATATCGAGGATCACCTGCTTGATCATCTTCTCCGGATCTTCCGCCTTGTCAACCAGGTCGTTGATGTTGGCCCGGATCAGTGTTGAAACTCTTTCCAGTAATGCCATTACTGAAACTCCTTTCCGATCTAAAGAAACTTGTGCTTCTCAGGCGACTTCCCGGCTCTTACGCGAGCGCGTGCTCGTCGCCCGCTTTTTTTCTCGCGCAGCAAGGATTACGCCAAGCGCCGCGCCCACTGCTGTCCAAATTGCGAGATGTCCATTGAGAATTCCTACGACTACTCCGCTCATCAGCACCGCGACGAACGCCCCTTTCCAGGTATTCATAGACTTTTCCTCTCTCACCATGCAGAGGCCGCCGCGGCGGCTGCTCTGCAGGTGAATGTGTCAGTGCGTTTGGCCCGAACCGGCACCGGCAGACTTCTTCTTGCTCGCATCGCCGTCCGCATCGCCAGTCTTCAACTGCTTTACTTTGCCTAGCAGCTCGTTCATGCTCATTCCTGAGAGAGCCTCGAACAGTGCGGGAACCTGTGCGGCGATCTTGGTCATGTCGCCGGTAATTTTGCTGGCGCCCGCAGCTCCGTCGTTGCCGGTCGAGACGATGGTGATCTTGTCCACGTTCGCCAGCGGCGCAGCCATCGCACGTACCACTTCGGGAAGCCCAGTGATCAGCTTGTCCACAACGGCTGCCTGATTCCATTCCTGATAGGCTTCCGCCTTCACGTTCATTGCCTTGGCTTCGGCTTCGCCTTTCCTGAAGATAATGTCGGCTTCCGCTTCACCCTGCGCGCGAGTCGCTGAAGCGCGGCCTTCGGCTTCGACCATCTGCCGTTGGCGTTCGGCTTCGGCGAGCGTTTGAATGCGCTGACGCTCAATTTCGGCTTCTTTCAAGACGGTGGCGATGAGTTCCTTCTCGTGCCGCAGAATTTCCGCTTCCTGCACTTTGATCTGCTGCTCTTTTTCAACCTGCTGCACCTTCACAGCTTCAGCAATCACTGCCTGCTGCTGGATGTTGGCCTGGATCTCATACGCCTTATCAGCCTGTGCTTGTTGCTTTTTGACCAATTCGGCGTATGCAGCTTTCTTGACGTCCAAATCGCGCTGCGCTTCGGCTTGTTTGGCCTGCGAGAGCGTTTCGGCGAGTACTCGCTCCTGGTCAGCTTGCGCTTTGGCGATGGCCGCAGCGCGCTGAGCCTCCGCCCGCTTGATGGCGGTGTCGCGCTCGGCTTCGGCGGCGGCCACGTCGGCGTCGCGCTTAATGCGAGCGACGTCAGGGCGTCCCATGTTGGCGATGTACTCGTTTTTGTCGCGCACTTCCTTGATGGTGAATGACACAACTTCGAGTCCCATCTTGTTGAGATCGTCGGAACAAGTGGAACGCATGCGATCGGCGACCATTTCCGGTTCCTTCACGATCTGCTCGACCGTCAGTTGGCCGATGATGCCGCGCAGATGGCCTTCCATCACCAGGCGGATCAAACCTTCGCGCTGCGCCGGTGTTTTGGTCAGAAACTGTTCTGCAGCCGTGAAGATGGAGACTTCGTCAGACTTCACCTTGATCTGGGCGACGGCCTCGACCGAGACGGCCACGCCTTGGTTCGTATAGAGGTCCTGCTGCGGAGCCACATCGAACGACATCAACTCGAGTGATAGCATGCGGCAGCTCTCGAACAGCGGAAACACCACCGTGCCATGGCCAATGCGCACCCGCTTGCCTTTGAAGCCGTAAACAATCAGTGCCTCATTCGGTCCAGCTTTGACGAAGAGCTTTGCCATCATCGCCAGGATGAACATGAGTCCCAGCACTGACAGCCCAACCACAACTTGCCACGAAAAGTTCGGCATAATATTCTCCTCGGATTCCAGAATGGAACCCACTTATAGCTTGCTTGCTTCTCCGGCATTGGCTTCGGCCTCGCCGGCAATCTCGTCCCATGCGCGCACGTAGGCAATGCCGCGCTCGTAGCGCGTAACTACAACCTCGGTGCCCTTCACGATCGGTACTCCATCTTCGCTGCGCGCCCCACAGCTTCGTCGCGTTCCTACTTGCTCGAAGACGATCTCGCCTGTCCCTTGGCTGCGGATCGAACTGCTCACTCGTCCTAAGACTCCGATCATGTCGTACTCTGCGGCGTCGATTCCAATATCGTGTTTCAGCAACACACGGGCAAAAAACCAGAAGACGATCGCGGCTCCGGTCAGTCCGGCAACGGTGGCCAGCAAGAGCGCTAAGCCCGCCCATAGGCTTGAGTAGCGCGTCAGCAGATAGCCCATTCCGCCGAACCAGGTCAGAAAGGCCATCAAGGAAAACGTGTTGAAGAACGACGGCCCTGCCTTGGTAGTCAGTCCGGCTTTGCCCGCGTGCACATGCCATTTTGTGGGCAGATGCATATGCAGAGTTCCGGTCAGGAACGAGAGTGTGCTGAACACGAATCCCAAAATAAAACAGATGAGATAGAAGAGTTCCCAATTCATAAGACCTCCTCCGCTTTCGTCCCGCCGTTTCCTTTGGCCTTGCGTTCCGGCTTGAGCACCTGCAGTAGCCGCTCGGCGAGTCCCGGGGTCTCCAGGATTGCGCCCAGAAGCACCAGACATGCACGCGAGTCGGCGTGCTTCGCCAATTGCAGCAGCGCATGCTTTACCTGCGGGTCGCGACGGAAGCGCTCGGCTCCTGCGATGAGCCACAAGTCCAGCCGCTCTTCAAGCGTGCGCACATCCGAGATCAACTCTGTGTGATAACCCTCGGGATCGTCTACCAGATATCCCGGATGAACTTTGAAGAACCGGGCGAGCAGCATGCGCGTGGTATTGGTCAGGTGCGGTCGCGCGCCTTTCTCAATTTGGGAAAGATACGACTGACTTATACCGCCGCCGACTTCTTTGTTAATGGCACGCACCACTTCCTGCTGCGTCATCTCGCGGTCGAGCCCGCGAATGCTGCCTTCCACCTCGCGCAGGTACCGAATTTTTTCGCCCAGTTTCATTGCTCTGTAATTGCAAATCGCAATAATAATATTACTGATTGCAATACTAGTCAAGATGAATGTCTGCGCACCCGGGGTGAATTTATTTAAGTGATTGCAAATGTGAGGCTTAGCCAACCATTGCAAATCAGACAATCTCCATCCGACTTGCCCGGCTCAGCGCTCTCCGGAACTTCGTGGTTAAATTTCAACCAAGCAATGCGTTCTCTGCTCCACAATCGGCTGGCAGCGTTCGGGATTGCTCTGGTATGCCTGTTCGCAGTGTTTGCGCTTTTCGCTCCATGGATCGCGCCACGCGATCCCGCACAGCTTGATCTCGCGATGCGACTCGAAGGTCCAAGTCACTCGCACTGGTTTGGAACAGATGAACTGGGACGCGATATCTTCTCGCGGGCGATTTACGGAGCACGCATCTCGATGCTTGTAGGAATGTCTGTAGTGGCGGTCTCGCTGATTTTGGGCGTGATCTTCGGATCAGTCGCCGGATATTACGGCGGGCGAATTGACCGGTTCTTCAATGTGGTCGTGATGAATGCTTTCCTGTCATTTCCGGGGATCTTGCTGGCCATCGCCTTCGTTGCATTCCTCGGTCCTGGGGTCTTCAACCTCATTCTGGCGCTTTCGATCGGTGGATGGGTAGGCTACGCGCGCCTGGTGCGCGCGCAGGTCTTGTCAGTTCGGGAACGGGAATTCGTAGAAGCGGCTCGAGCGCTCGGCGCCAGCAATTGGCGGGTTATTACACGGCATATTTTGCCTAATATCATTCAGCCCGTAATTGTGCAGGCGGCGATCGGAATGGCCGGCGCCGTACTCGCCGAAGCAACGATGAGTTTTCTTGGCCTGGGCGTGCCTCCTCCAACCGCGAGCTGGGGATCGATGCTCAACGATGGCCGCTCACATCTCTTCGATGCTCCGCATCTTGTGCTTTTTCCCGCCGCCGCCGTGATGCTTGCGGTGCTCTCGTTCAACTTTATCGGGGATGCTCTCCGCGATTATCTCGATCCGCGTTCACGGATCGAGGTTGGATTATAGGCAGACGATCCTGCGGTTGACCGCGACAGACAGATGCAGCAGGCTGCATGTTTTGCCATGCACTGAAGGGAAATTAAGGTCAGCTATAATCAAGGATTCCTCCTCACACTCTGAACGTTTTTGGAGTTCACCGGCTGCAGGAGGACGTCTTTCCTGGATGTCGAACGAGAACATAGTTGTACGCGGTGCGCGGGTCCACAATCTGAAGAATGTGGACTTTGAGATCCCACACAACACCCTTACCGTTATTACTGGAGTCTCCGGCTCGGGCAAGTCTTCTTTGGCATTTGACACCATTTATGCCGAAGGACAGCGCCGCTATGTAGAGTCGCTGTCGGCTTACGCGCGTCAATTCCTGGAACGCATTGAAAAGCCGGACGTAGATTTGATCGATGGCATCTCACCGGCCATCGCGATCCGGCAAAAGAACACTACGCGAAATCCGCGTTCCACTGTCGCCACCGCTACAGAAATCTATGACTACCTCCGTCTGCTCTATGCCCGGATCGGCCGCACCTTCTGCGTGAAGTGCGGGACTGAGGTGAAAAAGGACACAGTGGATGAAGTCTTCGCGGCATTGAGCCAACTGGCGGAGGGGACACGTTTCAACGTCCTCTTTCCAGTTGCAGCTTCGCCTATACAGGCAGCTCAGGAGAAGAAGCAACGAGGACGCGCCAAGAGTGCTCCGAAGCCAAATGGACAACTGACTGAACAGCTAAAGGATCGGCTCGGCGAACTGCGCCGGCGAGGATTCAATCGCCTTTACCAGAATGGGAACGTCTTCGAATTCTCCACTCCGGAGTCGCTGCTTGAAATCAACTTTGCGGAACCTGTGTTCGTGCTGGTGGATCGAATCGTGCTGGCCCCCGATCAGCGCGCGCGTATCGTAGATGCCCTGGAAATTGGATATCGGGAATCTGGCGAAGTAGTATTCGAAATCGTTCCTCGCGACGAGGCTCCTCGACGCCAACTCCGCTTTTCTCAGCGCTTTGAATGCAAGAACTGCGGTCGCAAATATGAGGAGCCCGAGCCGCGTCTGTTCTCTTTTAATAATCCTTATGGAGCCTGCCAGCGTTGCCAGGGATTTGGCAACACCATCGATTTCGACCTGAACCTGGTCATTCCCAATCCGCTGCTCACGCTCAATGACGGCGCAATTGAACCGTGGACGAAGCCGAAATATCGAGCGTTCCAGACTGAACTAAAGCGCTTCGCCAAGACTCACGGCATTCCCTTAAATGTGCCTTGGTGTGATCTCGAGGAAGATCAGCGTCTGCTCGTCTTACATGGCGAGGGCAAATTCCCCGGCATCACTGGATTCTTTTCATTGCTCGAACGCAAGAAGTACAAGCTGCATGTGCGCGTCTTTCTCAGCCGTTACCGGGGGTACGCCACATGTCAGGATTGTTACGGCCAGCGCCTTCGCGCTGAGGCGCGCAATGTAAGGATCAATGGCAAGAACATCTGCGAAGTGACCGCGCTCACAGTCGAGCAGGCGGCCAAATTCATAGGCGAGCTTAAGCTGACGCCGCAACAAGCAGCAATCGCGGACAAGATTCTCGAAGAGATTCGCGACCGGCTTGGATTCCTGAACAGCGTCGGCCTCGAATATCTGACGCTGGACCGGACGGCGTCCACCCTCTCGGGAGGTGAGTCGCAACGTATCCAACTCGCGACTTCTCTGGGTTCGCGTCTTGTCGGGGCGTTGTACGTATTAGATGAGCCGTCGATCGGCCTGCACAGCCGCGACACCGACCGCCTGGTACGAATTCTTCATGAGCTGCGGGATCTAGGAAACACCATTCTGGTTGTGGAACACGATCCCGAGGTTATGGCCGCATCTGATCGCATCGTCGATCTTGGACCTGGTGCCGGCGAGCTGGGAGGCAAGATCATCGCCTCTGGCACTTATGACGAGATTGCGCGCAACACGCAATCGTTGACCGGACGATATCTCAGCCACAATCTGGCCATTCCCATTCCATCAAGCCGTCGTAAATCTAGCGGCGAACTGCGGCTAATCGGCGCGCGCGCAAACAATCTGAAGAACATCAACGTGACGATCCCCTTAGGGATGTTGGTGGTGATCACCGGCGTTTCAGGCTCAGGTAAATCGACGCTTGTACATGACGTGTTGTACAAAGCCGCGGCGGCCATTACCGGGAGTACAGAGGCCGGCAGTGCTGCAGGATTATTCCAGCGCCTGGAGGGCGGGGAACAGCTCAAAGAAGTAATCCTGGTTGATCAGTCGCCGATTGGGCGCACGCCGCGGTCGAATCCAGTCACTTACATCAAGGCGTTTGACGCGATCCGCGAACTCTTCGCGTCATTGTCGGAAGCACAGAAACGCGGATATAGCGCCGGACACTTTTCCTTCAATGTTCCCGGCGGACGCTGCGAGGCTTGTCAGGGAGACGGTACTGTGACCGTCGAGATGCAGTTTCTTGCCGATGTCGAGCTAATCTGTGAAGAGTGTCGGGGCACGCGCTACAAGGCCTCAGTGTTGGACGTGCGCTACAAAGGAAAGAACATTCACGATGTGCTCAATCTCACCGTAAAGGAGGCGCTGCAGTTCTTCTCCGGCGTTCCAAAGATCACGGACAAGCTGCGCGTACTCGAGGAAGTCGGGCTAGGTTATCTCCGCCTTGGGCAGTCGGCGACGACTCTTAGCGGCGGCGAAGCGCAGCGCATGAAGCTCGCGGCGCACCTGACTCCGCGCTTACGCGACGATGGTCCACCACGCGCCGGCGAGGACCCAAACGGAGCGCGAGGGGCGCGACGATCATCACCTCGGCGCACCCTCTACATCTTCGACGAGCCGACGACCGGACTGCACTTTGACGATGTCAGCAAACTGCTGGCCGCCTTCCGCCGCCTGATCGAGGCAGGTGGCTCATTAATCGTGATCGAGCATAATCTAGACGTAATCAAGGCGGCCGACTGGGTGATCGACCTTGGTCCTGAAGGCGGAGCGGCTGGTGGGGAAGTGATAGCCACGGGAACGCCTGAAGCGATTGCCCGCAATAAGGAGTCGCACACCGGACAGTGGCTCGCACGTACCTTGTCGAAAAACGGGAACTCTCAAACTAATGGCGGCGCCACGCTGCAATAGGAGCTTCTTTCTCGCCTTCCTCTGCTGCTGCGCAACATTGTGGGCGCACTCGCAGGACACTGGCCGCGCCGTTCGTCATCATCCTGCTGCGGTAGCTGAAACTTCGGAGGCCTCCGCTCTGCTCGACAAGGCGGAGGCTTTGCTGGCAAAAAGCGATTACGCAGGTGCGAAGCCCATTCTTCAACAGGCCA
>DATLKS010000306.1:0-1779 GCA_035538255.1 Terriglobales bacterium | reverse complement strand
CGCGCCGAACACGCCGGCCCCCACATCGGCAAGCTCTGTCAGTCGCTGTATCAGCAACAGGAACAAACCAGCATCCGTCGCATCCTGGGAATGTTTTCCCTGATCAAGAAATATGGGGTAACGGTGGTCGAAGATGCCTGTGCTGCCGCTTTTGAAATCGGCGTGCAGGAATACCGCTTCGTGCGCCGTTATCTGGAGCGCCGGCCGCATCCACAAATGTTTTTACGCCAGGTCGATCCCCTGATCCGTCAGCTCACCGAGTATCGCGATTTCATTAATCTCAAAATTAAGGAGCAACCGAATGAATCTGATTGAATTGAATCGTTCTTTACGCCAACTGCGCTTAGGAGGCATGGCCGCGGTGTTGGAAACGCGCCTGCACCAAGCCCAGGCGGAACCCATGGCTCCCATCGACTTCCTCTCCTGTCTGGTGTCCGATGAACTGACTCGTCGCGGCGACCGACTGCTGGAACGGCGCCGGAAACAAGCACAATTTCGCGATCCGCAGGTGACCCTCGACAACTTCGATTTCGACTTCAACAAGAAGATGAATCGGAGCCTGGTCTTCGATCTGGCGACGGCCACGTTCGTCGCTCGCCATGAGGACGCACTATTCTTAGGTCCACCCGGCACCGGCAAGAGTCACTTGGCCCAGGCCATCGGGAAGGCGGTCATCAGCCAGGGCTATCGGGTGATCTACCGTGAGGCCCACATCCTGCTCGAAGAAATCGCCGAAGCGGTCCTAGACGGAAACCGCAAAGAGCACATGGAACTGCTGTCCACCGTGCCTCTGTTAATCATCGATGACCTGGGGATGCGTAAATTAGGACCCACAGCGGCAGAAGAGCTACTGGAGATCATCATGCGTCGATATGAACGCGCCAGCACAGCCGTGACTTCCAATCGACCAATCGACGACTGGGGCAAGCTGCTCGGCGACACCGCGGCCGTCACCGCCATGCTCGACCGCCTCTTGCACCACGGTCATATCCTCAAATGCGGGCCGCGGAGCTGGAGGACCAAGTTGCAGGCGGAAGCTGCCGCGCCGGAAAAGCCATGACCAGAACCATGGGCGACCACGAGAAAATGCGACCACGGGCTTCGGAACGCGATTTTTTTCGAGCTTCGAGGAAGAAATGGCTCTCCACTTCGAAAATCAGACCAGAAGCCGATAGCCTTCGCTCAGGCTGCCGTCAAGGAGCACGGCCCGCTTCGCGGCGCTCCGCTCGTACCTCGCTCCGCGTCCTTGACCGCGCCCTCGCTTCGGCTTCCGTCCTTCCATGGGGAGCTGGCGCTCCCCATCGACAGAACCAGAGCAGATTAGGCGCATGGTGACGAAAATTATCGGCAGAACGATCAGATTAAGCTTGATCAAACGGCTAGCGACCGGGTACAACATCTAAAGTTCCGGGCACCTTCCGTTGGCCGGTTTTGACGTGACCCCAACTGGCCGGTTTTGCAGTGACCCCCGAGGTCCAAGGCGGCAAGGGGCGCAAAGATCGCGATGTCATGCTCAGCGAATGGCAAGCTTACGATTCCGAGAGTAATGAGAAGGACTTAATAATGCGAAGGAGGTAGAAGGACCTTAAGATCCACGGCCATCCGAAGCGATTTTGCTTCGCATTATCCGGGATGTGATGTGCGAGCCTCAGGTGTCACCAAGGAGGTGCACATTGCTATCCCAACAATCTCACAACGACTCCTGGCTCTCCCGCCTGGAAGACCATCTAAAGCGAGCACGGTATTCCCCGGAGGTTGCGCGCCGCTGCGCTGTGCGAG
>DATLKS010000305.1:0-18213 GCA_035538255.1 Terriglobales bacterium | reverse complement strand
GGCGAGTACCTGGTGTACAAGCGCACGGGAAATCCAGCTTACTTCAACTTCATCAAGGGCTGGGTCGATTCGCACCTCGACAGCGACGGACATCTCAAGCACAAGATCGACAGCCTTGATTCGATGCTTGCCGGCAATCTCTTTCTTGTCCTATATCGGGAAACAAAGGATGAGCGCTATCACACTGCGGCAACCCAGATTCGCGAGCGCCTGAATACCTATCCTCGGACCCACGAAGGCGCCTTCTGGCACACCGATAGTCCTTCGCGTGAATGGCAGACCTGGCTCGGTGGAATTTACATGTCGATGCCGCTGCTGGTCCGCTATGGCGAGCTATTCAATGATGCTCAATACGCCAACGATGAAGCGACCAAACAGTTCATTCTGTATCAAAAGCACGTGAACGAGTCGCCCACCGGACTGCTGTACCACGCCTACGACGAAAGCGGACAGCAGCCGTGGGCTGATCCTGTGAGCCGCCATTCCTCGCAGTTCTGGTGTCGGGCGATTGGCTGGTATGGGATGGCCCTGGTCGATGTACTGGAGATCCTGCCGAAGAGCCATCCTCAACGTCCGCAGTTGATTGCGTTCGTGAACCGATTAGCCAAGGCTTACACGAAGTTTCAGGATCCCCAAAGCGGATTGTGGTTCGAGGTCGTAGATCGCGGCGAACTGCCTGACAACTGGCTCGAGACCTCGAGCTCCGCGATGTACACCTACATGCTCTCGCGCGCAGTCGAACACGGATACATCGGCAAAGAGTATGAGAAAGTCGCGCAGAAGGGATACCGCGGCGTGCTGGCCAGCATTACGCGCAATCCTGATGGCACCATCTCGATGCCAAACATCTGCGAAGGAACAAACGTCGGCGATCTGGCCTTCTATCTCGGGCGCGCCCGGCATACGAATGACCTGCACGGTGTGGGCGCATTCATCATCATGAATGAACAGTTGCGAAAGACCGCAAAGTAATGTGGATCCTACCGACCGCGGGTGGATTTCTGTGGGCGAACTTGAGGCCGCAGAGGAACGGATAATTCCAGATTCTCCAAGACTCCTGCACCGGAACTTCCTCCGTAACTGCTTCATTACCTTCGTAATAGCAGACGTGTCACCGCGCTGAAGTACCCTCCAGGCAGGCAGATTCATGGAGTTGCGCAGGCATGACCGTGAAGATACTCGGCATCAGGTAGCAATTTGGAGCCTGGATTCCGAAGGGAAGATTTACGTTCAGGAAGGTTACACGGTCGATGTTTCGAATTCAGGAGCATGCCTTGGCGGACTGAATCGCCGCATCGAGCCAGGATCGCTAGTTGGAGTTCAGAACGGCACCAGGCGCGGACGTTTCAAGGTCGTCTGGACGGAACGAGACGGCGAGCGTGCCCATCAGGTTGGCATCGAACGAGTCGCCAGCGATACCGATGGTCCGACGAGAGTACTGCTGGTAGATGACAGTCGAGAATCGATCGAAGCCAGAAAGCCCATCCTGCAGGCGCTGGGCTATGAATGCTCAACCGCGTCTTCAGCCTCGTCTCTGTTTGACAGCCTGCAAAATACGGATTTCAAAGTAGTCGTGCTGTCGCACCCTCTTCGCGAGGTCGATTCCATCGAGTTGCTGGTGGGCCTGCGCAGGACTGGAAGCCGCGCAAAGGTCGTTGTGGTCTCCGCCCATCCGCATGTTCATGAATCCCTCAGGTCGGTGACCGATGCCTTCGTCTACGCGCGCGAGCCGCAGGCCAGCTTAGTCGCAGCCATTGAAAAGGCTTTAGATCATATCCCATCGAAACTGCTCACCACACGCACCATCCACCGCCATGCCGTCAAGGTTCCCCTAGTCGTGGAGGTTCTCCGCTCGGGTGTGAAAACCAACTTGTATGGAGCCTCTGCCGACCTCAGCGAACGAGGCATCGGAGGCAGCATTAAAGCGCCACTCATCCCCGGAGAAATGGTTAAGGTGATCTTTCCGCTCCCCAATGCCACTAACGAGATCCAGGCCTACGCCATCGTGCGGCATCGTCGCAGTGAGTTCTACGGATTCGAATTCGTATCAATCGACGACAAGAGCCTGGATATTATCCGTAATCTTTGTGCCGTGCTTCCAGCGTTGCGAAATTCCTGACCTGGCTACGGTCGAATCTACAGTGCGGGAAGAGCGTTTGCGGGCAATTGCAAAGCCCTTCGCTTTCAGAGCCATAGCCTCATTCCAGTTCGTCCTTTCAATTCTTTAACGCACCTGACGGAGCCGTTATGTTTTTTACCATTTTCGGAATCAGCGCTGCCAGGAGCTGAGTAAACTGTCCTTTGATTCGCTGCCCGATCTCCAGCACTTCGGCGTGATTGATCGGCTGATTGAGAATGCCGGCCGCCATATTCGTAACCACAGAAATAGCCAGCACCTTCATGGCGCAATGCCGAGCTACTACCACCTCGGCAACGGTGGACATGCCGACAACGTCGGCTCCGATCGTCCTCAGGAATCGGATCTCGGCGGGTGTTTCATAACTCGGACCGGGGACAGCCGCATAAACTCCTTCGCTGATCCGGATACCAAGCCTGCGCCCCTCTGCCATGGCCACAATGCGCCAGTCCTTTGCGTAGGCCTCTGTCATATCGGGAAAGCGCGGTCCAAATCGCTGCTCATTGGGACCAATCAGGGCATTCGTGCCTTGCAGATTGATGTGATCGCTGACGACGACCAAAGATCCCGGAGTGAGTTGTGAACCAATTCCCCCCGCAGCGTTCGTCAGCAATAGACCCTTTATCCCTAGCCTACAAAAGACGCGCACTGGGAAAGTGACGCGCAACATGCTATGGCCTTCGTAGTAATGCACCCGTCCTTGCATGACCGCGAGCGGCACATCGCCAACCTTGCCCACGACGAGATTTCCAGCGTGTCCTTCGGCTCCCGAGACGGGAAAATGGGGGATCGAAGTATAGGGAAGAATTACTCGATCCGCGAGTTCGTCGGCAAACGCTCCCAATCCGGAACCGAGCACGAGACCAAGTCTCGGTTGAAGGGAAACCTTCCCCAGAATGTAATCTGCTGCCTCTCCGGCTAGAGTCCATTGATCGGCAATGACCTTGGTTTCCTCGGGTGGTGAAGTCATCAAGAAGGAATTCTCATTTGGAGTTGTGTGAAGGTTATCAAGAGAGGGTCAATGCTGTACCAGCAAGCTGACAATCGATGCAGACATGAGGTTTGCCATGGTTCCTGCCAGCATGGCACGAAACCCCAGCTTGGCTAACTCGGACCGCTGATTCGGCGCCAGTGCTCCGATGCCGCCGATCTGAATGCCAATGGAAGAAAAGTTTGCGAATCCACACAGAGCGAAGGTGGCAATAGTGACCGAACGCGGATCTAATGCCGTCTTGGCCACGCCGAGAGCTTGATAGGCCACAAGTTCGTTGATTACCATGCGCGTCCCAAGCAGGTTTCCAACCGCTACTGCGTCTCGCCAGGGAATCCCGATGGCATACGCGACGGGCGCGAAGATGTGTCCCAGCAGGCTTTCCAGGCTGCTTGGAAAACGATGCACGTGGTTATGAATCCCCCCAAAAATTCCATTGACCAATGCAATGAGCGCGAGAAACGAGATCAGCATAATGGCGACATTGAATGCGAGCTGTCCGCCATCGATCGTGCCCCGCGCAATGGCTCCCAGTAGATTCTCATCGTGATGTAAGCCCTGCTCCGGAATCTCGACTTTGCCCTGCGTCTTAGGAGATTCCGTTTCGGGAACCAGAAGCTTGGCCATCAGAATCGTGCCTGGAGCTGTCATGATTACAGCCGCCAGCAGGTTCTCGGCTTTAGCTCCAAAGAAAATGTAAGCAGCCATAATTCCGCCGGACACATGCGCCATACCGGCTGTCATAATGGTCATGAGCTCGGAGCGTGTGCACTCGGGAAGAAATGGACGAATGGTCAGAGGAGCTTCAGTCTGTCCCATGAAAATCGACGCGGCCACATTGAGCGATTCCGCTCCGCTGACGCCCATGGTGAGTTTCATCAGCCAGGCGAAGAAGCGGATGATGAGCTGCATGATTCCCAGGTAGTAGAGCAAAGCGAAGAACGCCGAAATGAAAATGATGGTCGGGAGAACCTGGAACGCAAAAATCAATCCGATGGGAGGGGCATTCTTGCCAAGCAAGCCAAATACGAACTCCGATCCCGCAGACGAGTAGGACAACAGCCTCGTAACGGCATCGCCTGCTGCCTTCATGAATTGCTGACCAAAAGTCCAGTGCAGCACAAGCACGGCAAACAGGAATTGCATTCCCAATCCCCAGGCAATCGTGCGCAGTCGAATAGCTTCTCGGTTCGTGGAAAATGCGTAGGCAGCAGCAACAATGCCGACGATGCCGATCAATCCTGTCAGTCTGATCATGCCTTCCTTGTGAGAGCGAATACGAATGCACAAAGGAAAAATCAAGGTCACGAAGATCGCATTGTGACCTGTTGTGTCGCCTTCGTGACCTTCGTATTTTCTCGGGTGTTCTCAACGCTGCGAGCCTCAATCACCCGCCGGATAAGTCCTGTCTGGGTTGCAGTCTTTTTCGTCCCAATTCGGTAAGCGGAGCAGATTAGCGACTCCGCTTCTGCCAGCCTTGCGTCGGAGTTGTAGTGAAGTGTGCAGATCGGCTCATCCTCTGCGATGGAATCGCCAATCTTCTTATGCAGAACAATTCCCACTGCCGGATCGATCGAGTCCTCTTTCTTCTCGCGTCCGCCGCCGAGAACAAGGCTCGCGATGCCCAGTTGCTCACAGTTTATCGAGTATATGTAACCTACGCTCTTGCTGCGCACCTCGCGCCGCTGCTGAGCACGAGGCATCTTTGCTAAATCCCGGAGAGCCTCTGGATCACCACCTTGGAGTTGTGTGACTTCGCAGAATTTTTCGAATGCTGAGCCATTCGCGATCATCTGTTGCGCGAGCCGGCGTCCTTCTTCGACTGAATTGCTCTTATCCCCGAGGTAAAACATCCAGGCGGAAAGCTCGATACTAAGGTCGCGCAGGTCGAGTGGGCCGCCACCTTTCAGGACTTCTACGCACTCCAGCACTTCGAGGGCATTTCCCACATAGAGGCCAAGCGGCTGGTCCATATCAGTGATCAGCGCGACCACGCGCTTACCCATGCGCACGCCGGTATCGACCATCAACTCGGCGAGGTGAACGGCATCGCTTTCCTTCTTCATGAATGCGCCCGAGCCTGTCTTGACGTCGAGCACGAGCGCGTCAATGCCTTCGGCAATCTTCTTGCTCATGATCGACGCGCAGATCAGCGCCGGGCTCTCGACCGTGCCAGTCACATCGCGCAGCGCATACATCTTCTTGTCTGCCGGCACGATCTGCTCCGTCTGGCCGACGAGCACCATGCCGCATTTGCGCATTACCTCGCGCATCTTCTCCGGCGCAAGGCCTACGTTGAAGCCGGGGATGGATTCAAGTTTGTCGAGCGTACCGCCAGTGTGCCCCAAACCGCGTCCGCTGATCATGGGTACAAGCAGACCACCGGCGGCAACAATTGGCGCGAGAATGAGTGAAGTTTTGTCCCCAACTCCCCCAGTTGAATGCTTATCGACTTTCTTTTCCGGTAGGTCGGACCAGTCAAGCGTCACGCCCGACTGCAGCATCGACTCCGTAAGAGCCGCGATCTCTGCCCCGGACATTCCGCGCAACAGCACGGCCATGAGCCACGCAGACATCTGGTAGTCAGGAAATTCAGCTTGGGTATAGCCGCGCACGATGAACTGGATTTCCTCCCGCGTGAGTTCGTGTCCATCACGTTTTCTGCGGATGAGATCCACAATGCGCATGTTTGTGCTCAGGGACTCCTGTTTATGTCTGAAAGGGGAAGTGCAAGATTACAGGAAGCGGCAAGACATGAATAGAGTCTTCCGGAGGGGAAATCACGCTCCGGCAAGATCACGGAGTCGCAACTCGAAGCAGCCGGGGGCCCGGCGTTATTTCTATGTCCTTAGCCTGATTATCGTTAGCCTCGACCTGCTTGACAGCAGACGAAATCCGGGGTACCACACGATTATGGCGTCATTTCCCAATTTCGGAACGCGAGCTTCGATCATGCATACGGCGGTTCCTCAATGGAACTTATAACCCCCAAAAGGGCCCCACGGTCGGGTTTGAGGAGATTGCGCGCGAAATGAGAGCTGGAACGTGGCACAACCCTTATCTTTTGTTTGGCATGGCCGGAGTTGTATAAATCGAAACTCGGAAGGCGTTACTCCTTCTGGACTGCTTTAGCTTTCGGGCAGACTTCCAACCCATGGGAGCCCCATCGTTCGCAACCGTCGAAAACTTCCCCCATAACCGATTTGCGTTAGCTACGTCAAAACGTCATCCGAGGAGGACGAATGCTGGCGGACTTGCGGGACGCGACGCGGCAGCTGCGGAAAGCACCTGGATTTACAACGACAGCTCTGGCCACACTGGCACTGGGAATCGGAGCAACGACGGCGATCTTCACGCTGGTGCACCAGGTGATGTTGAAGTCGCTGCCGGTCACCAAGCCGGCTGAGCTGTGGCGGATCGGAGATAAAGATCGCTGCTGCAACTGGGGCGGCTTTACCCAGGGTGACGACGGAGATTTTGCGCTGTTCTCGTGGGAAGCGTATCTGAATTTTCGCGCCAACACACCAGAGTTCCTCGAGCTCGCCGCCCTGCAGGCCGGCAATGCACCTCTGGGCGTCCGCCGAGTGGGTTCGCAGGCGCCGGTGGACACCCGCAATGGAGAGTATGTTTCTGGGAATTTCTTCAGGACGCTTGGCGTGCAGCCTTGGATCGGCCGCCTATTGACCGACGAGGACGATAAGGAGGGTGCGCCGCCAGTGGCGGTAATGAGCTACCGCATATGGCACGACAAGTACGGATCTGACCCGTCCGTAGTCGGCGCCGGCTATCAGATCAACGGGCATCCGTTCACCGTGATTGGCGTGGCTCCGCCCGGATTTTTCGGAGCCAAGCTGGCTGGGTGGGGCATGCCGGATTTATGGCTGCCATTGACGGCCGAGCTATCGATTGACGGGGCGACGGCGCGGCTGAAGCGGCCACAGATCAACTTCCTGGATCTGCTGGGAAGAGTGCGTCCGGGAGTGAACCCCACATCGCTTGAAGCCAAGCTGAGGGTGGAATTCCATAACTGGCTGGCCAGCCATGTTCCCGATATGGAACCGGGCGAGAAGCAACTCTGGCAGCAGCAGACGCTGCATCTGGTTCCCGGCGGCGCTGGAGTGACAGCCCTCAGGCAACAGTATCAGGATGGACTGAAGCTGCTTCTGGTAGCCGCCGGATGCGTTCTGCTGGTGGCGTGCGGAAACCTGGCGAATCTGATGCTGGCGCGCGGCTTGAAGGATCGCGCGCAAACTTCGATACGCGTGGCGCTGGGCGCGTCGCGAGGGCGAATCATTCGCAAGTCTTTAGTTGAGTGCGTCATGCTTTCGGCCCTCGGTGGAGCCTTGGGCATCGCTGTAGCGTACGCGGGGACAAGGTTGATTTTGCATCTGGCTTTTCAGATCGGCGGACCTAATAACTACGTACCCATCAGCGCGACTCCATCGTTGCCTGTGCTGCTGTTCACACTGGGTATATCCGTTCTGACGGGAATCATTTTCGGAATTGCTCCGGCATGGGTCACTTCGCATGCCGATCCGGTTGAGGCGCTTCGCGGCGCAAGCCGTTCGGTGGGGAGCGGTCGCTCGTGGGCCCAGAAGTCCCTGGTAATCGCGCAGGGAGCGATCTCCGTGGTGCTGCTGTCCGCGGCAGCTCTGCTCGGCCAGAGCCTCCGGAACCTGCAGCACCAGAAGTTCGGATTCGAGACGCAGGGCCGTTATATCGCATGGATCAATCCTATTTTGGGCAACTACAAGCTCGAGCAGATGGAGCCGATGTTTCGGCAAATCAACGATCGCCTGCGCCAGATTCCCGGCGTGCGCATGGTGGCGCCCGCGCTCTATGCCCCGATGACGGGCGATAGCTGGAACAACGGCATTCGCGTGGAGGGTCGGCCTGAACCAGGGGCCAAGGAAGATACCGGCGCCGGATTTGTCCGGGTGATGCCTGACTTCTTCGAAACCATTGGCGCCAAAATCGTTCTGGGCCGCCCGATAACGGACGAGGACACCGGGGCGACACGGAAGGTAGCCGTCATTAACGAAGCGTTTGCGAAGAAGTTCTTCAAAGACCAGAACCCAATCGGGCAGCATTTCGGGCCCAGCAAGATCAAGTATCCCGCAATGTACGAGATCGTCGGAGTCGTCAGGGACATGCGCTACATGACCTACGACTACAAAGATCCGGTGCGCCCGATGTACTGGGTGCCGGAGGCGCAGGTTGCGCAGTTTGACGATCCAGCCTTCACCAGTGGGGAAATCTGGTCGCACTACCTGTACAACATTGTGATCTGGGCCCCGGGAAATCCACCGGGCATGGAAGACCGCGTGCGCAAGGCGCTGGCGAGCGTCGATCCAAATCTCGTTCTCTACGGTGTCGATCCCTACACCAAGGTATTGAGCAATGATTTCCAGCGGGAAACCATGATCGCCACACTGACTTCGCTGTTCGGTGTGCTTGGGCTGGTGCTTGCTGCGGTCGGACTTTATGGAGTGCTGGCGTACATGGTGGAACAGCGGACGAGCGAGATCGGCCTCCGCATGGCGTTGGGAGCGGATCGGGGACAGGTCACACAAATGGTGCTGCGCGGCGCCTTCCTGCAGATAGGCATTGGGCTGGCGATCGGCATTCCTGCAGCGATTGGCGCAGGCCGGCTGATGACGACTCAGTTGTTCGGCGTTGAGCCGTGGGATCCGGTCATGCTCGCAGTGGCGGTACTGATGCTGGGCCTGGCCGCAATGCTGGCGTCGGCCCTTCCGGCGCGGCGTGCGGCAGGCGTAGAGCCGATGGTGGCACTGCGAAACGCGTGATCACGATGCGCGCAGGGAGAGCGAGTTGCGCGTATCTGCGTTCGGTGAGGGCTCGCTGCTACTCGCTGCGCAACGCCTGCATCGGCTCGATGGTGGATGCGCGTCGGGCTGGGACAAAGCCGGCCACGGCGGCCGCTGCCGAAAGGACGCTCACCGCAATCAGCAAACTGAGCCCATCGTACGCGTGGACACCATAGAGCTGCGTAGCAATGAGACGCGCGCCCAGCAGAGCGATGGGAACGCCGATCGCCAAACCTAGCAGCACTTGCGAGAACGCGCTGCGCATCACCATTTCCACAATGTCGCTACGATTGGCTCCGAGGGCCATGCGCACTCCAATCTCGCTCGTCCTGCGGGCGACCGAGTAGGCGGTGATGCCGTAGAGTCCAACTGAGGCAAGAACCAGCGCGAGAATTCCGAAAAGCAGGGTCAGGCGTGCGATGAGCCGCTCCTGGTTGAAGTTGCCGGCCACCTGATAATCCATCGATCTGAGATCGATAACGGTGAGGTTGGGATCGATGTTTCCCAACGTACGCCGAACGAGCGAATCGACACTCTGCGGCTGAGACTCGAATCGCAGGATGATCGAATCGATGAACATCGACCAATTTTCTCCCGTGGCATCTGAAGGTTTCTCAAACCTGGTGCTTCGTTGCGTGAGGGGACGGTAGTAGAAAGGCCGATATTCGCCGCGGGGATTGTTGTATTTGGCATCTGCGACTACGCCGACGATCTCGTAACTGCCGGCAAACTGCTGGCCGTTGTTCCCGAAATGGTATCCAATCGGGTCCTCGTTAGGAAAGAACTTCTTGACAAAAGTCTGGTTGACGATGGCGACCATCTGCGAAGTTGCAGTGTCCTGCTCGGTGAAATTGCGGCCGCGGATTACCGGCTGGCCCACGCCTTCAAAGAAGTGCGTGCTAACCCGGTCCCAGGACGAACCGTTATGGGCATTTGGACCCGGCTCGGGTTTCCCCTCGATGTAGACTCCTTCTCCCCAGTTGTTGCCTTCAAGTGGACTGTAGAGTGCAAGTCCGACAGTTTTTACTCCTGGCAATGCGGAGAAATCTCGCTCGAGGCGGTCATACAAAGGCTGCAGCTTATCGATGGTGTATCCCGCGCCGTGCGGATCCAGATGCACCACGTAGCGGTTTTGCGTTTGAATTCCAAAATGCTGATGTTCGAGATTGCGCAGCGTTTTCGTCAGCAGTGAGGCGCCGACCAGCAGCACCAGCGATAACGCCGCCTGAAAAATGATGAGGGACTTCTGCGGCAGCGAAGAGCTGTCGCGCGTAGAGCGGTTGACGCCACGCAATGCCTCTGCGGGATCGGAGCGCGAGCTGATCCATGCCGGGACGATGCCGAAGACGATCCCGGTCAAGAGCGAGACGGCAAGCGCAAATCCCAAAACAGGAAGCGAAGGGCTGGCATGAATCGGGAGATACTTCGAGTCGGGGAATGCAAGAGCCAGGATTGTCTTCGTACCGGCATAAGCCACTGCCAGGCCCAGCGCACCGCCGATACACCCGAGCAACAGGCTCTCCACCAGCATCTGGCGGATCAGGTGTGCGCGGGCTGCGCCCAGAGCCACACGCAGCGAGGTTTCTGTACGTCGGGTTGCTCCTCTGGCCAGCAGGATGTTGGCAACGTTTGCGCAGGCTACGAGCAGCACCAGCGCGGAGAGCGCCATCAGCAGATTGAGTCCTTTGCCGGTTTCCTGCTGCAGGTTCTGCACGCCGCCACCAGCAGGCGTCAGTACAACGTGTTGCTTTGGAATCAGCGAGTCGCGCCCGTTCCGGACGTACGTCTCTTGCGTCGCCAGCCATTGGCGCAAGCTCGCCGACAACTTTTCCTGCAGCGCGGCAATGTTTACGCCGCGCCTGAGTCGTCCAATGGCATAAAGCCAGTTTGCGTCTGCATGATTGAGGATCGCGTCCTCTCCATGGATTACCAGCTCGGCCGAGAGCGGCATCCACAGCTCGGGAGGATTGCTGTCGACGCGATCTCCAAAAAATCCAGGAGGCGCAACTCCGACAACCGTGAGTGGCCGCCCCTGGATGTAGAACGTTGAACCGACTACGGCGGGATCACCTGCATAGTCGTTCTGCCATGCCTGATAACTCAGAACGGTCACCGGAGCTGCGCCGGCATTGTCGTCAGAGGGCAGAAGCATGCGGCCAAGAAATGGCCTGATGCCGAATGTAGAGAAATAATTACCGGTTACGTACTCACCGCGTGCTGCTCGCGCCGCCTCAGAGCCGCGTCGGACAGTCAGCGTGTTATAGGAGTATCCAGACTGGAACGCTGCCAGTTCTTCAAACTCAGGCGCGGCTTGCTTCAGGTGAAGAAACAGTTCATAGGAAAAGAGGTCGAAATCGCCGTTCTCGCTTTGATAGCCGCCATTCACGCAGCAGTTATCAGTGTCCCCGATGCGGTAGAGGCTCGCCGGATTGGCCACCGGCAGCGACTGCAAAAGAACAGCCTGCACAAGTGTGAAGATGGCCGTATTAGCCCCAATCCCCAAGGCCAGCGTAAGTACCACGGTAATCGCAAACGCCGGTTTCTTTTGCAGCTGTCGGAATGCGAGTCTCAGGTCGTTCATGATCCGGCTCCTAACCTGAATTGTCCTTCTTTAGACGGCTGAAGTCGTAGTCCGTTTCAACCAATTGGCAGAGCCTGAACGGCACGAGTTACCGCCACTCGGTGAGACCGCTGGTGCTGCGTCACTCCTCTGCTTCTACCGGTTGGTCGGGCAGCTCTTTATGCCAGAGTTTTCCAGCTTCGTAGCCAACTGCATCACCAACCGTAAACGTCTGCCAATCTTGACCGCTTACTGTGATCCGCTTCGCAGTAGCATCTGGAGCGAAAGGAGTAAGTAGCAGATCGAAGATTTTCTCTTTAAGTGTGCCGAGCCGTTCGCGGCGCTCGGTAACTATGTATTCCGGGGCGGAACGCGTCGCACGTGGGGATGTATCACTCATGGACGCTCCTGAGCGACTTGCAAGATCGAATTAAAACTCCCGATTGAACTCATTAGGTTCTCAATCGTGCGGAGGCACTTCGATCAGTTTGTTGTCCTCTGATTACTGCAATAGGTTTCCCAATCCTCAGGGGCTTCGACTATGCCCCAAATGTTTTCGGGTATTTCCAGTTCGATACCGTAATGGGGCGACTCTCCGCAGCTACCGAAAACCACCCGTCCACGTGCGGCTTTGCCGGTCTGGTGTACGTGAATCGTAACGACAGTTCCAAGTTTTAAAGCGGCTGAGGTTCTGATAAGCGCACCGTGCAGGTTCACTACAACGGTTTGGCCTGCGAACGCGAATCTCTCATCGTGCAACTCCAGTAAGACATCGAAATTCACTCACGAGCTGCGTCGACTCCTTCTATGTTCCCGCACGGAAGACTCCAACCACGACATGATTTTCATATGCGCCCTTGGTCTCAACCCGGCCATCCATCGTCGCTCTCTCAAGTTGTAGGCATAGAGTTGATGAATCGAAGCTTGACTCAACGCAATCACATCCCACCACTGACTTTCACCATCGCAGTAAACGAAGATAGGCCTTTTATCGATCTCCAGACAGTGGGCAAAGCCCTTCGCAAATCCATCTGTCTTGATGACAAGCAAGGCGAGTGCAGCGCAAAAGCTGTGACTGACTCCCAGGTCGCTCGCCGGCTTACTGGCCACAATAATGTTTCTCTTTCCTGCCAGCGATTCTGAAAACAAAGAGGCTCCGAACGTCGTGCGTGTCTTCGATCTGGTTTGCTCCGTGGATGACTACCTTCTCGGCGACTCTCACGGCTTCAGAAACTCAAAGTTGATAACAAATCTTTACAAATTATTGGGCACTTTAACATGAAATCGTGAACTAGCCATACCAGGCTGGGCCACCTTGTTCACCTCAAATTTGTTGCATCAGCAGCAAAATGAACCGATTTGCCCGAAGGTTTCTTCTCAAATCTATCGGCGAGCCTGTAAGCACGTGTGGTCGCCGACAGCGTCCACACATTCACCAGCATTGCTACCAACGGAAATTTTGGATCAGAAGGCGGCTAAATTCGCAATCTGTCCGCCCGAGGGCCGGGCTTCGCATGTCTCCTATGATCATAGTTGACAGAAGGCCGCCATCTCCTATACATATAGGAGCACGGACAAGGATTGAATGGATGCCGAAGAAAGCCGGAGTCCTGACTCCTTTAGAACGACGAATTATGCGCGTGCTCTGGGACGGTGGCGCAGGAAATGTCCAGAAGGTCTTGCAGGGGCTGACGGGTGAGCCTCGGCTTGCTTATACCACCGTGCAGACCACGTTAAATGTCCTGCACCGAAAAGGAAAAGTGAAGAGAAAGCTCGTTGGACGTGCATACGAGTACAGCGCCATCGTTTCTCAAGAGGCAGCCGACTCCCATGCTGTCAAAGATATCCTGCAAAAGGTCTTTCGAGGGTCCGTGGACGACCTTCTCCTGTCTTTGGTTCGGAGCAAACAGTTGGACGCGCAAAAACTTTCGGAGTTACAGGCTAAGTTGCAATCCAGTGAGAGCGCGGAGGAGGAATCGGAATGAGCCATATTCAAGAGACCTTATTCGACCTGCTGCTTAATGCGCTTCTACAAATTGGCCTTTTTGCCATAGTCGCGGCGGTCTTCTCGCGTCTCCTCGGGAAGGTGAGAGGAAAGCATCAATACCACTTCTACCTCGCAATGCTTCTCTTCTGCTTGGCGGCTCCGGTTGCCAATACCCTTTGGCAATCGCCCTCAACCGTAGTCGCAGAGAAATCTCAGCGGCAGATTCGCTCAGACGTTGCAGGGGCGAATCAGCGTTTTTGGAGTTGGCAGGAGCATTCTACACAGCATAAGCAGTTCACAATCGCACCTGGCTTCCAAAGTTGGATCGTCGGCCTTTGGGGGATGTTTGTTCTGCTTCGACTAGTCCACTTCAGCCGGGCTGTTCATCGAGTTCACCAGCTCCGCAGAGGCGCATCACTACTTTCTCCTGCCCAATTTGGAATGGCGAGCCAGATCATCGAGACCAAGTACCAATTCGCTCTCCTTGAATCTGCGGCGATTGACGATCCCGTTACCGTCGGGGTGTTTCATCCCGCCATCTTGCTGCCCAGTAAAGTGCTGCCAAACCTTGGCGAACAAGAGCTTTCGGCAGTTCTTGCACACGAATATGGCCACATTCGTCGCAGCGACTATCTGATCCACATCCTATGTGAATTGATCTCGCTGCCTGTCTCGTGGCACCCCGGCATCCGCTATCTGATGTCGAAGATCTCGCAGACGCGGGAGCTTGCCTGCGATGACTACGCCGCTGCCCGTCTTGGGAAACGCCGTTCCTATGCCAACACACTCTTACACCTGGCATCACTGTGCTTGCACACTCCTCGTGTCAACGCCGCGGGGCTGGGTATCTTCGATGGTGACAACCTGGAGACTCGAATCATGATGCTGACCGAAAAAACACGTTCGTTATCGCGGGCCAGTGTAATCGGGCTTGCCATACTAACCAGCTTTGCGTTTGGCGCGGGCGCAGTGCTCGCGCAAGCGATGAGCCTGCAAGCAGCCTCTGAGTCTTCTAAGACGGCACAAAAGTTCGCAGGGACCTGGCACTGGATGTTCGACGGAAGGAGTTTCTCCACAATGATTCTGGTTCGGAGCGGATCCGGCTTTACGGGATCTGTCACCCCATCTCGAATCGCATTGAACGACGATGATGGAACATTGCTTCAGGCTGCTCCGTCTGAAGACAGCACGCCAACGCCGATCACAAAAGCAACTCTGGAAGGTTCTGCACTGCGCGTCACAGTCAAGGACGGATTTGCGTTCACCGTGACTCTGAAGGATGACACGCACGCCGAAATTCATCCGGTAGGAGCACCGCCAAATATGAAGCCCATTCAGGCTGAGAAAGTTCACTAGGGGTTATTCGTTGACTCTTCGCCGGGTTGCCCGGCCTGTCATTTCGCATGATGTTTTTTGCTTTCGCTGAAGCGATCATGCTTCTTGCGGCCGGTTTGATCGCCGCTTTAATACCAGCCCGTCGCGCGACGCTCATAGAGACCCGCTGATCTCGATTCGACACGAATGAGAACTCGAATTCGTCACCTTATTTCTACGCTCACTGAGTGAGGTCGAACATCTGCTCTCCTCTTGACAATCAGTAGGACAAGTGGAATCCTTCCCTCTGACCGTCAGGAGGAATGCGGCTGCCGTGGCACATAAGCCGAGTGAACTCGTCCAAGGCACATTAGACATGCTCATTCTGAAAACGTTGGATCTCCAACCAATGCACGGGTATGGAATATCCGTTCGAATCGAGCAGATGAGCAAGAGTGTTTTCCGCGTCAATGCAGGGTCGTTATTTGTCGCGTTACAGCGACTGCAACGAGCTGGACTGATCAAAAGCGAATGGAAATCCACCGAGAACAGCAGACGAGCAAAGTACTACGCTCTGACCGAATTGGGCCGAAAGCGGCTCAATAGTGAAACGCGTGAATGGGGGAGACAAGTAGCAGCGATCGCGAGGATTTTGGAAACTTCGTAGCGGAAGGAGCCATGGCATGCTGCGAAACATAGCAAACGGACTTCGATCACTGTTTCGGAAGCAACAAGTTGAGCAGGAACTGGATGAAGAGTTGCGTGCCTATCTGGAGATGGCGGTCAACGAAGAGATGCAGCACGGGATGAGTCGCGACGATGCGCTCCGAGCTGTTCGATTGGAGCGCGGGAGTCTCGAAGGTGCGAAAGAAATCGTTCGCGGTGCGGGCTGGGAATCAATTTTGGAAAGGTACTGGCAGGATCTCCGCTTTGGATTCCGCACGCTACGTAAATCGCCGGCTTTCACGACGGTCGCCGTACTCACACTGGCGTTGGGCATTGGAGCGAATACGGCCATCTTCAGCTTCGTTTACGCGACGTTGCTTGCTCCATTGTCATATCCGAATCCTGACGAATTGGTGATGGTTTGGTCCAAGGTTCATGGTGATGCCCGAAATAGAGTTGCTGCAGGTGATTTCTTAGACTGGAAACACCAGAACACGGTGTTTCAGGACTTAAACGCATCGACTCAAGCCACCTACAACCTGGCGACAGCCGAGCGTCCGGAGCAGATTCAAGGTCAGCGGATCACGCCTGGGTTTTTGAAAACACTTGGTGTGAAGTTCGCAATGGGTCGAGATTTCACTCCGGAAGAAGGCGAGCCGGGCAAGGATCACGAAGTAATTCTCACGAACAAACTGTGGCGGCGGTTGGGGGCGCGGCCGGACATTGTAGGCCAGCAGCTCCGCATGAACGCAGAGCCTTATACCGTTGTTGGCGTGCTGTCGCCAGGGCCAACCGACCGGCTGCGCTCCGAGTTGGAAGTACCGCTTGCGTTCGAAGCAACCCAGATCAATCACGACCGTCATTGGTTGCAGGTGATGGGTCGGCTGAAACCTGGGATTACGATGCAGCATGCCCAGTCGGACATGGTTCTTGTGACTGCGCGAATCGCGAAAGATCATGCCGAATCTGTCGGCTGGGGCGTGAGCGTCGAGCCGCTGAAAAATGATTTCCTTTCGCCGGGAACCATACGCGCCCTCTGGCTGCTTTTAGGGGTGGTTGGTTTCGTGCTGCTTATCGCATGCGTCAACATTGCCAATCTGTTGCTGGCGAAGGGAACGACAAGGCTGAAGGAAATTGCCACCCGGCTCTCGCTCGGAGCAACCCGCACCCAGGTGTTTGCGCAATTCCTCATCGAGAGCCTGGCATTATCTGTCCTGGGCGGCATCGCAGGAATCATTCTGGCGTTCGCGATGATGAAGGTTCTTATGGCAGCCATGCCTCCCTTCACCTTGCCCTCAGAAGCTGACGTACAAATCAGCCTTCCAGTGTTGCTGTTCACGCTGGCCGCAACAATTTTGTCCGGTGTCCTCTTCGGCTGCGCGCCAGCCTTGCAGGCGTCCCGAGTGAATCTGAATGAAACTTTGAAGGAAGCGGGGCGCGGTACCGTTGCAGGACGGCAATATGCGCGACGCTCGCTGGTTATAACCGAGTTCGGCATGGCCGTGACTCTGTTAGCCGGCGCGGGACTGGCGCTGCACAGCTTTTTCAACCTTTCTCGCGTCGATCTCGGAATTCGAACAGATCACGTTCTGACGTTTGGTTTTCCTGTACCCCAGAGCCGCTTGCCTCAACCAGGGCAGATGATCACTTTCTATCATCAGCTATTGCAAAAGTTCGACGCGATTCCCGGGGTGCAGCATTCTGCAGTTGCAACTGGACTGCCTATAGAGGGGCCATTCCATGTACTGGAATTCAACATTTCCGGACAACCGCCAGCAGCTGGTTCCAGTCCGGTAGCGGGTTTCCTCGAGATCACTCCGGACTATTTTCAGACATTTGGAATTCGCATCGTGCAAGGCCGCGGGTTAAGCCAGCAAGACACTCAGCATAGCCCGAGAGTGGCGGTAGTAAGCGAGAACTTCGTCAAACACTACCTCCCAGCAATCGACCCATTAGGAAAGCATGTTACCGTCGAACAATTAATGCCTCGGATGAAGCAGAACGGGCCTCCGCTGGAGTGGGAAATTGTCGGCGTCTTTCATAACGTTCGTTACGGCGATCCTCGCGACCGCTATCAGGAAACACCCGAAATTGACGTTCCTTTCGATCAGAGTCCCTGGCCAAATGTCGATATCGCTGTGCGCACCTCGGCTGACCCGGTTTCCCTGACGAAGAGCATTGCCGCCGCGGCAAATTCGATGGAACCTGATGTGGCCTTAGCTGATGCAAAGAGCATGGAACAAATGGTGGATGAATCCCTGGCCGGCGATCAGTTCGTGACCAATCTTTTGTCGAGCTTTGCAGTCCTCGCACTGATCCTTGCGGCAGTAGGAATCTATGGCGTGATGACATTCTCGGTAGCGCAGCGGACACACGAAATTGGCGTGCGCATGGCGCTCGGCGCAGCTCGCGAGCAAGTACTTCTAGTGATTCTGAAAGAAGGCTTCGTCCTGGCGCTACTCGGATTGGGTTTGGGCTTTCTTGGAGCGACCCTGGTTGCTCGCGCTATGCGCGGAATGTTGTACGGAGTTCCCGCGATTGATGTTTCTGCTTTCAGCGCAGTAGCGGTGATCCTGCTAGTCGCCGCGATTGTCGCCTGCTATGCTCCTGCGCATCGGGCAACACGAATCGATCCCATCGCCGCGCTAAGGTACGAATAGGGTGACTGCAGTCCGTAGGTTTAGCTACGCGCTTTGGGGTGCGTCATCGACGTGTCTTTCGCCCAATTCG
>DATLKS010000304.1:0-18782 GCA_035538255.1 Terriglobales bacterium | reverse complement strand
CCCCTCCGTGCTCAACTGCCGATCGCTAAAGCGAGCGCTCACCAGCCGCGAAAAATGTGGTGCAAATGGGAACTCATTCTGGTTACACTCTGTCATAGAAAAGGCCGCCTTTCCTGGGACATTAACTACGATTCGACAACGGAGTTATGCCCGAAAATGCGGCCTTTTTCTACGTCTAATTTCTTCCTGGTTGCTCTTTATGTTTAGTTCCCGTGAGAAATGGCGGCTAGTCCGCAGCTCAGCATGATTCTTTGATCAGTTCTGGGCTATACTCGCGCCCAACATTTGTTCCTGTAGATACTGTCATGGCTCAGAAAGTCTTCTTAGCCTTTCGTACGCTGCTGTACGCCTCCGGTTTTTTCCTCGTTTTAGGTTGGTTGTTGCCCGAGCTCCTTCATATCCATAGCTCACCAATTACGCATTTGGCATCCTGGTGGCGAAGATACGGCCTTCTGCCGTTGTTCATAGGATTGGCAATTATGTTGTGGTGCTGTGCGAATTTTGTTGTCGAAGGAAAGGGAACGCCGGCGCCGTTCGATGCCCCGCGCCGACTGGTAGTCAATGGACCGTATTGCTATGTGCGCAATCCAATGTACGTAGGTGGGCTGCTGTTCCTGGTGGGCTATGCGCTGTTGGGTGCGGAGTTCTCGATGGCTCTGCTTTGGTATGCAATCGGCCTAATCATTGCAGTGAATATCTTCATCATGTCGTATGAAGAGCCGACATTGAAGCGCCTCTTCGACGGCGATTACGACGAGTACTGCCGCAACGTGCGCAGATGGATTCCACGCATTCGTCCATGGCATCCGCAGAGCCGACACGCTGTTTCCGCCGGCACAGAGAGCTAAAACGGAATCGGGTCGTCCTTCTCGCCCTGGATTTCAGCGCGAGCGGCAAGAAACTCCTCGCTCCAAGACCTGCCATTGCATTTCGGACATTCATGGACAATTCCACCCACGCTGAAGCAGTGGTAGCACTCGTTGCCTGAGGCGCTGGCTGGAAACGTCTTGCATTTAGGGCAGACATTGTAAAACTCTGTTTCGAGCGCGCGATGATCTTCGAATAACTGCAGCTCGCAAAGCAGGCACATCGGGTTGGCGTCCCACGGAAAGAGGCAAGAATTGTCGCATAAACAGTCAAGCGCCTCGGGGTAGAGGCGCAGCATGCTGCGTCTCTATCAAAGAATAAAAAGGCGCGGATTTCCGCGCCTTCGGAACGTATTGCGTGATCTATTCCGACTTTTCGCCTTCGCCTGCGGCAGGTCCGCCGCTGGCTTCGAGGTTGGCTTGTTGTTCCTGCATGGCCTTCTCCATCTCCTCGCGACGCTTGGCCCGCAGTTCCGCACGCTTTTCGCGACGCTCATCAAGGATCTTCTCCGAGCCGATGAGTTCGATGAAAGCCTTCTCGCCACCATCTCCCTTACGGAATCCGGTGCGGATAATCCGCAGATATCCGCCGCTGCGGTCGCCGTAACGAGGAGCCACCTCAGCGAAGAGGCGCTCAACCGCCTCGCGAGAGGTCAGGAAAGATGCAGCGAGCCGGCGAGCAGCCACATCCCCACGCTTGCCGAAGGTGATCATCTTCTCAACGTGCGGACGCATGGCCTTGGCTTTTGCGACAGTGGTTTCGATGCGCTCTTCGAGAATGAGCGAGCTCACCAGATTGCGCAGCAGCGCGCGGCGATGGCTGGTGTTACGTCCAAGTTTCCAGGTTGCTTTCAGGTGACGCATGTGTGGTTCCTTGCAGTATTAGTAGCGCGAACTTTGTCGCGTCAAAGCACTCAGCACTCAGCAGTCCGCACTCAGCCCTGAACCTGCATCGGCGAGCCTACGAAATCTAAGCTACCGTCATGCACTCAGCACGGCTGAATGCTGAGTGCTGACGGCTGATTGCTTCTTTCAAAACGTCCCGGCTGGCTCTTCGTCGTCCAGGTCGTCTTCCGGTGTCCGATAGGTGCCGGCCAGCACCGCTGCAGGCGGCTGGCTGGTCGGACCGGGCACGGCATTGCCATGCTCGTCGATTTTCATACCGAGGCTGAGTCCCATTTGCGCAAGAATTTCTTTGATCTCGTTCAGCGACTTGCGTCCGAAGTTCTTGGTCTTCAGCATCTCGGCCTCGGACTTCTGCACCAGCTCGCCGATGGTCTGAATGTTGGCATTCTTCAGGCAGTTATAGCTGCGCACTGACAGCTCCAACTCTTCGACCGAGCGGTTGAGGTTCTCGTTGCGAATTTCCGGCTTGCGATCATCGGCGCCTTCGGTTTCGAGCTCCTCTTCGAAGTTGATGAAGATGTTCATGTGATCCTTCACCAGCTTCGCAGCCAGTCCAATGGCGTCAGCAGGAACTACCGCACCATTCGTCCAGACTTCGAGCGTGAGCTTGTCATAATCCGTGATCTGACCGAGACGCGCGGCTTCGACCGTGTAATTGCACTTGCGCACCGGCGAGTGCACAGAGTCAATCGGGATAAAACCAAGCCCGAGGTCCTCGTCAAAGTTCTTGTCTGCGGAGACATAGCCGCGCCCACGCTTGAGGCGCATCTCCATGTCGAGCTTTCCGCCTTCGCTCACTGTGGCGATGTAGACGTCTTTATCGAGGATCTCCACGTCGCCGTCGGCCTCGATCATGCCGGAGGTGATCACGCCTGGCTGGTCGGTCTTCAGGTAGATCGCCTTGGGATTGTCACTGTTGAGCTTGAATGGAATCTGCTTAAGATTCAGGATGATGTCCGTTGCATCCTCGACGACGCCGGGAATCGACTGAAACTCGTGCAAGACGCCCTCAATACGAACCGCGGTTATGGCCGCGCCTTCGATCGAAGAGAGCAGAACGCGACGAAGCGCGTTTCCAATGGTGGTTCCGAAACCACGCTCGAACGGTTGAGCATAGAACTTGCCGAACTTATCTGTGAGCGTGTCGGTGTCAGCGGCAAGCCGCTTCGGTTTTTGAAATCCCTTCCAGAGCATGTTCATTTGTCCTTTTCTGTTAATTCAGTGAGCTGAAGTTTCCTGCGCGGCTAATGCGTCGCGATGCATTTTGCGGCGGCCACGCCGAGTATCCTTTCCGCGTGTTTTGGTTTTGTTTTTAGCACTCAGCACTCAACCGTCAGCATTCAACCTCTCACCGGCATGGCTGAGATCTCCAGTTTGTCAGCCGATCGGCTCAGTTAACTAGCTGAATGCCGACGGCTTCTTTATTTCGAGTACAACTCCACAATCAACTGCTCATTGACGGGCAGGTTGATATCTTCCCGCTTCGGGAGCGCCGTTACGCGTCCCTTGTAGTTGTCGCGATCGACTTCCAGCCAGTTCACTGGCGGCTGGTGGCTGGTGAATTCCTTCGATGTCTCCAGCACAGTCATCTTCTTGCTGTTATCGCGAACCGCGATTTCCTCGCCTACCGCGACCTGATACGAGGGAATGTTCACCTTGCGTCCATTCACGGCGACGTGACCGTGGCGGACGAGCTGACGCGCCTGGCGCCGCGAAATGGCGAATCCAAGGCGATATACAACATTATCGAGACGCCGCTCGAGCTGTTGCAGCAGTTTCTCGCCGGTAACGCCTTTGGCGCGCGAGGCCTTCTCGAAATAGTTGCGGAACTGCTTTTCGAGAGTGAAATAGATGCGCTTGGTCTTCTGCTTCTCACGGAGCTGCAGACCATAGCCGACAACTTTAGCTTTGCGGTCCTTTCCGTGCTGTCCGGGAGCGAAGTTGCGCTTTTCAACCGGGCACTTGTCGCCGAAGCACTTCGTGCCCTTCAGAAATAGTTTCATGCCTTCGCGTCGGCAAAGGCGGCAAACTGGTCCTTTGTATCGTGCCATTAGTTCTCCAAACTTCGGGGTTGTTGCGATCGGTTTACAGGCGGCACGCCCTTCATCCCGATCAAGCTGCTGGCTACTGGCTGAAACGCCGGCTACATCCATGCACGGCTAGCGGCCAGCCGCCAGCAGCTCTCTTCAAACTCGCCGCCTCTTCGGCGGGCGACATCCGTTATGCGGAATCGGCGTCACGTCGCGAATCACGCGAACTTCGAGACCGGCGGCCGCGAGAGCGCGGATCGCCGACTCTCGTCCTGAGCCGGGGCCGCTGACGCGAACATCCACTGACCGCATGCCGTGATCGCGCGCCTGATTGGCGGCATTCATAGCTGCCTGCTGCGCAGCGAACGGTGTTCCCTTTCGGGAACCACGGAAGCCGAGCGAGCCGGAACTCTTCCAAGAGACCACCTTACCTTCATTATCGGTGATGGTAATAATGGTGTTGTTGAAAGATGCCTGAATGTGAGCCAGTCCGAACGGCACATTCTTGCGTTCCTTCTTTTTGAAGGTCTTCTTTTTGCCTGTCTTTTTCTCGGGGGCTGCTGCGCCGCCGGTTGCCGGTTTCGCCATAACTTTATGTCTTCGCCGCCGCTTTCTTCTTGTTCGCTACTGTTCCCTTACGCGGACCCTTACGTGTGCGCGCATTCGTGTGCGTGCGTTGTCCTCGCACCGGAAGGTTGCGGCGATGGCGGAATCCGCGATAAGAGCCGATCTCGATGAGCCGCTTGATGTGCATCGAGACATCTTTGCGCAGATCGCCTTCGACATTGCCTTCCGCCTCGATTACCTGACGGATGCGATTGACTTCGTCTTCGTTCAGATCCTGAACTTTCTTATCGGGATCCACTTTGGCGGTCGCGAGAATGCGCGCCGAACGCGGATTGCCGATGCCGTAGATGTACGTGAGCGCGATCGCCACGTGCTTATTGCGCGGAAGATCGACGCCTGCAATGCGTGCCATAGTAAAAGCTCCTGGCTGCTAGCTGCTGGCTACTAGCAAAGAAAACCACTACGTTCTTAGTTGCTCCGGCCAGCAGCCAGGAGCGAGCAGCAAGCAGCTATCCCTGCCGCTGCTTGTGCTTGGAGTTTTCGCAGATCACGCGCACCACTCCACGGCGGTGAATGACCTTGCACTTATCGCAAATCTTCTTGACTGACGCTCTTACCTTCATAAACAAGCTGCTCAGCTGCTGAGCTAAATCCCCTTTTATTCCTCTCCTGTCCGCCGGCACCGAAGTTTAGAAGCTCAGCAGCTTAGGAGCTATTTATATCGATACACGATTCGGCCGCGGTTCAGATCGTAGGGCGAAAGCTCCACCGCTACGCGGTCACCGGGCAGAATCTTAATGAAATTTTTGCGCATGCGTCCCGAGACATGAGCGAGAACCTGATGTTTGTTCTCCAGTTCTACCCGGAACATTGCATTGGGCAATGGTTCCAAGACCACCGCCATTACTTCAATCGCGTCTTCTTTGCTCAAAAGTTAGCTTCTAGCTACTAGCTTCTAGCTACTAGCTCTTTCCTCGTTATGCCTTCGACCCTTGGCTCGGGCCGAATGAATGTTGACTCGCCCTTTTCGGGAGTTACATCCGAAACAGGCTTGAAGCCAGTAGCTAGCAGCTATGCTGTTAAGACTACCGGACCATCTCTTGTTACTGCTACGGAGTGCTCGAAATGGGCGCTCAAACTTCCATCTACGGTCACTGCCGTCCATTTATTTTCGAGCAGCTTTGTATCCGGCTTGCCGACATTCACCATGGGCTCGATCGCGAGCACCATACCTTCTCTGAGCCTCGGACCGTGTCCGCGCGTTCCGTAATTGGGAACCTGAGGCTCTTCATGCAACCGGGTACCAATCCCGTGCCCCACAAACTCGCGAACCACACTAAAGCCATTGGCTTCGACCATCTCCTGCACAGTCGCGCCGACATCGCCGACTGTACTGCCGATCCGTGCCGCCTGGATCGCACGCTCAAGTGAAGCTTTGGTCACATCGAGCAACTTCTTGATCTCCGGCTTCACGTGGTTTCCCACGGGAACGGTTATTGCCGAGTCGCCATAGTATCCGTCCAGGACCACGCCACAGTCGATCGAAACAATATCTCCCTCTTTCAGCAAGCGCTTCGGAGAGGGAATACCGTGCACGATCTCCTGGTTCACCGACGTACACAGAACACATGGATAGTCGTAGTATCCCTTGAACGCCGGCTTGGCTCCGAGCTCCTCGATCTTCGCAGCGGCTACCGCTTCCAGATCCATTGTGCTGACGCCAGGCTTTACTGCTGCCACCGTTGCGTCGAGTACTTGGCGCACGATGCGTCCGCTGCGACGCATTTTCTCAATCTCACCCGGCGACTTGCACATAATGGCCACCAGGCCGCACTCTCACAATACACAAGATTCCACGTAAGCTCGTCTCCTCGTCGGAGAACGGCATCGGAACCTCTAGGCGTAAGATGAATCCGCCGCGGCGGACTGCCGCGGGCGGGACAAGGACGACGTCCGGAGAGCCGTTGCAGTCTTTGATTATAACCGATGCACTCAGGATGCAGCCAGCTTCTGGCCACAGGTTTTCGCGCCCTGCTTACCATCTGCGTCCGCGAATCCTGCCACTGCGAGGGGTAAAGCCCTCGTAATGCCGCATTACGAGCTGGGCTTCGACCTGATTCACCGTGTCCATGGCCACGCCGACTACGATGAGCAGCGAGGTTCCGCCAAAGTAGAAGTTCACCCCTAAGCCGTTGGTAAACCAAGCCGGGAACCGCTCGAAGAAGTTACCCAAAAAACCGGGCAAGTGGTTCAGATGAATGCCACCGATCATCCACTGCGGAATGATGGAGACAATACACAGGTATATGCCGCCCACCAAGGTCAATCTCGTCAGGATTTGATTTACATACTCCTGCGTCCGCTTGCCGGGACGGATGCCGGGAATAAAGCCGCCGTATCGGCGCATATCGTCGGCGACGCGCGCTGGATCGAAGATGATCGAAACGTAGAAATATGCGAAAAAGATAATGCCAATGATGTAAAGCAGTTCGTAGAGAGGCTCGCCGCCACGCAGGGCATCGAAGATCCAACCAATCCCGCGCGTGTTCTTGAAATAGTTCCCGAGGAACAATGGCGCGCTCAGGATCGAAGCTGCAAAGATGACCGGCATCACGCCTCCGGCATTCACGCGGAAGGGCATGTAGGTACTCTGGCCGCCCATCATCTTGCGTCCAACGATACGCTTGGCGTACTGCACGGGAATGCGTCGCTCGCTGCGTTCGACAAAGACGATGAACGCTACCACCACGATCATCACCACAACCAGCAGCGCCATTGCCGGAACGGTGAAGCCACCCCAGGCTTGGGTACGAGCTTTTTCGTATAGATCGGCTATGCCGCGAGGCAGGCCAACGACGATTCCGGCGAAGATCAGCAGTGACATGCCGTTGCCAATGCCGCGTTCCGTGATCTGCTCACCCAGCCACATGATGAATGCCGTGCCGGCGGAGAGAGTAATTACCGTCATGAGAACGAATCCCACACCAGGATTCGTAACAAATTGCACGCCGCTTGAGCTCTTTTGCAGGGTGAGGGCGATTCCCAAAGATTGCAGAGCGCCAAGAACGACGGTTAAGTAGCGGGTCCACTGGGTGATCTTCTTGCGTCCCAGCTCGCCTTCTTTTTGCAGTTTAGCCAGCGGCTCATAAACTACGGTGAGCAACTGCAGGATGATCGATGCAGTGATGTAGGGCATGATGCCCAAAGCAAAGATCGTCAGCTTACGTAAGTTCCCGCCGCTGAACAGGTCTACGAAGCCGAGCACGGTTCCGCGCTGCTGATCGAAGAACTGCGAGAGCAGATCGGCATTAATCCCCGGCGTGGGAATGTGGCCACCGAGGCGGTACACCGCAAGCATCGCCAGGGTGAACAGAACACGCGTCCGAAGGTCTGGTACGCGGAAGATGTTCGCTAACTTCTCAAACATAGTGAACCAACATCCTTAGGCTGCGCCGATGACCTCTGCTTTGCCGCCGGCTTTCGTGATCTTTTCCTGAGCAGACTTGGAGAACTTGTGCGCCTGCACATTGACTTTCTTCTTCAGCTCGCCGTCGCCGAGCACCTTTATCAGATCGCCATTCTTGGCCAGCCCGGCTTTTACCAGACTGTCGAGAGTGACGTCTGTTTCGCCCAGTCCGGCGATGCGATCGATGTTCAGGATCGTGTATTCGGTCTTGAAGATATTCGTGAAGCCGCGCTTGGGGAGACGGCGGTGGAGCGGCATCTGGCCGCCCTCAAAACCGCGCATCATGCGCGATCCGGAACGGGAACGCTGGCCTTTGTGCCCGCGGGTCGAGGTCTTACCCATACCCGATCCCATGCCGCGTCCGACGCGCTTCTTATTTGAGTTCGCCTTCTTAGGGGCGCGTAAATTGGAAAGATTCATAATGTTCTCTTAAGTGCATCGTAGAGATGCAGCATGCTGAGTCTTTAAAGTCGAGCTATTGAACGAACTCCAGCAGGTGCGGAACTTTCTTCACCATGCCACGAATCGAAGGAGTGTCTTCGCGCTCAACTATCTGGTTGAGACGTGTGAAACCCAACCCCTTCACGATTTTCTTGTGCTTTACTGGTGAGGCTATATACGACCGCACCCAGCGAATCCGTACGGTTCCCTTAGTGTCGGTCTTCTCCGGGGCTGTTTTCTTCTGTGCCGTCATCCTACAGCTCCTGTGCTGCCTTGCCACGGAGCGCCGCAACTTCGTCGCGGTCGCGCAATTTCCCGAGAGCGTCAAACGTGGCCTTGATTACGTTGTGAGGATTCGCCGTGCCCAGCGATTTTGTCAGTACATTCTGAATTCCCGCGGAAGTCATAACAGCACGCACGGCGCCGCCTGCGATTACCCCGGTTCCTTCCGGAGCCGGCTTGAGCAGAACCTGTCCTGAGCCAAAACGTCCAAGCACGATGTGAGGAACAGTAGTCTGCGTGAGATTTACCTTGATCAGGTTCTTCTTCGCCGACTCGATCCCTTTGCGAATGGCCTGAGGAACTTCTTTTGCTTTACCGGAGCCATACCCGACGACTCCGGCAGACGGATCCCCCACCACAACTAGCGCGGCGAACGAGAGGTTCTTGCCACCCTTGACGACTTTCGTGACGCGATTGATAGCGACGACCTGATCTTTCAATTGATACTGACCGGCCTCAATTCTCTTCTTTGCAGTTGCTGCCATTTCGATTAGAACTCCAATCCTGCTTCACGAGCTGCGTCGGCCAGGGCCTTGATGCGTCCGTGGTAGAGATAGCCTCCGCGATCGAACACCACCTGCTTCACACCTCTTTCCTGAGCGCGCTGGGCGATCAGCTTGCCAATTTCCTTGGCGGAAGCGACGTTGCCTCCTGTACGCTTCTTGCCGCGTGTCTCTTTCTTTCCCGAAGCGGTTGAAGCCGAGACGATGGTCACGCCTTTGCTGTCGTCTATCACTTGCGCGTAGATGTGATTGAGCGAGCGATATACGTTGAGACGAGGACGCTCGTCGCTCCCCTCTAATTTCTTGCGAATGCGCGTGTGCACGCGACGCCGTACCTGATCTTTTGAAATCTGCGGAATCATTTCTTAATATCGCCGGCAGCTTCTCCGCTGCGGCGCTCCTTTCCTTCGCAGCACTCATTGCGCCGCGATGAAGTTGAGTAATTTTGCAATTGGTAATTGAGTAACTGGATTTCAAATTACTCAATTTCTAAATTTCCCAATTACCCGATTACTTCGCTCCCGTCTTTCCAACTTTCTTCTTCAGCCGCTCGCCTGCGTAGCGCACCCCTTTGTTCTTGTACGGATCAGGTGGACGCAACGCTCGCATATCAGCAGCCACTTGTCCGACCTTCTGGCGGTCGATGCCGCTCACCGTAAGGCGCGTCTGTTTGGGATCCACAGCTACTTCGATTCCGCTCGGCAGCGGGAACTCAATGGGATGCGAATATCCGAGAGTGAACACCACTGTGTTCTTTCCCTTCAGTTCCACGCGATAGCCGATACCAACGATCTCGAGCTCCTTCTTCCAGCCCTGTGTGACGCCTTCGACAGCATTGAAAACCAGAGCGCGGGCGAGTCCGTGCAGCGCCGCCTGTGAATCGTTCTCGCGAGTTGCAACCAGGTGCCCGTCTTTCTGCTCGACTTTGATTCCGGCTGGAACTGGAGTATCCAACTTGCCCTTTGGGCCTTGTACCGAAACGAGATTGCCCTGGATATTAACCTTTACTCCACTGGGCACTGTGATCGGCTTTTTTCCAATTCTTGACATAAATTCCTTCTTGAGCTGCCAGCTATCAGCCGCCAGCTGCCAGCTTCTTTTGAAGTAGTCCACCATGCTGCCGCGAGCTCCCGAAAGTTGCTGGAAGCTGGTAGCTGGCAGCCCGAAGCCCTCCTTACCAAACCTCGCATAACACCTCGCCGCCGACTCCGCTCTTGCGCGCCTGGCGGCCAGTCATAACCCCCTTGGGAGTCGTAAGAATGCTGATCCCAAGACCTCCGAGCACACGCGGAATTTCGTTGTGACCGACGTAAACGCGGCAGCCCGGACGCGACACACGCGCTAGGTTCGTGATGGCAGCATCGTTGTTTGAGCCGTACTTCAGATAGAGCCGCAGCACTTTGTGCCCGTTCTCTTCCGTTGCCTTGAAGTTGGAGAGATACCCTTCCTCCTTAAGAATGCGGGCAATCTCCATCTTCAGCTTCGACGCGGGTACGTCCAGCTTCTGCTGGCGCGAGTTGATCGAATTGCGGATACGGGTCAACAAATCTGCGACCGGATCGGTGAAACTCATTCTTCTCTCCTCTTCATCGTTTCGCGTTAGTCCGCCAAGGCGGAAACCAGTCCGAAACGTACTGCGATGGCATTCGGCATCGAGCCAAGCACCTTCCACAAAGTTCTGTGGCCCGAACGCCGAAAGTCTTTCCTACCAAGATGACTTCGAAACTCCAGGAATCTCGCCGCGCAGAGCAAGACCGCGGAAGCACAACCGGCAAATGCCGAACTTGCGCAGGTACGCGCGCGGGCGTCCGCAAAGTTTGCAGCGGTTGTGCCGGCGCGAAGAAAACTTGGGCAACGGTTGCTTCGTCTCGCGCGCCTGCTTGAATTTTTCCTGGATCTTCTCGTCCTTAACTCGTTTTGCGATAGTCATGCAATCCTTAAACTCTGAATGTTTATGCAGCGCGGAATGGCATGCCGAAGCTGCGCAGCAGCGCGCGGGCTTCGTTGTCATTCTTGGCGGTTGTCACAATCGTGACATTCATGCCTTTTAACTTGTCCACCTTTGCGTAGTCGATTTCCGGGAAGATCAACTGATCGCGCAAGCCCAGCGTGTAATTGCCGCGGCCGTCGAATGATTTCGTGGAGACCCCGCGAAAATCGCGCACGCGAGGCAGCACCACATTGATCAGTCGGTCGAGGAACTCATACGCGCGATCTCCGCGCAGCGTCACCATCGCGCCAATCGGCATGCCTTCGCGAACCTTGAAGGCGGCAATCGACTTCTTGGCCTTTGTGACCACCGGCTTTTGTCCAGTGATCTGGCCTAGCTCCGCAACTGCGGGATCGAGAATCTTCGCGTTCTGCGTCGCCTCGCCCACACCCATGTTCACCACGATCTTGTGCAGACGCGGCACCGCCATGGGATTCTTCAGATCAAGCTCCTTCTGCAGCGCCGGAGCGATGTCCTTATGAAACTTCTCACGCAATCTGGCTGCCATGACTAACTCTTCTCCAGCGTGGTCTTGCATTCTTTGCAGACGCGCACATTCTTGTCGCCGTGACGCTCGTGTCCGACGCGCACCGGACCGCAGCTCGGGCAGATGAGCTTCACGTTCGATATGTCGATCGAGCTCTCCTGCTCGGCGATGCCGCCTTTGATGTTCTTTTGTGGATTCGGCCGGACGTTCTTCTTCACCATCATTACGTGCTCGACGAGCACACGGCCCTTATCGGGAAACACGCGCAGCACGCGCCCTTCCTTGCCTTTGTCGCGGCCGGCAATCACCTTCACCTGGTCATTGCGGCGGATGTCGTATGTCTTTTGCATCATAGTTCTAAAACCTGTTTCGGTTTTCCAGCCTCAAGTTCCGGCATAGCCAGTTGCTGGCGTTGAAGCTGAGGATCAGGCTTTGCCGAAACATCAAAAACCTGAAACTTGAAACGCCTTCTCTAAAGAACTTCCGGCGCCAGCGAAACAATCTTCAAAAACTTCTTTTCGCGCAGCTCACGGGCGACGGGGCCGAAGACGCGTGTCCCGACCGGCTCGCCTGCCTCATTGATCAGCACCGCTGCATTCTGATCGAAGCGGATGTACGTGCCATCACGGCGGCGGGATTCCTTGCGCATGCGCACGACTACGGCCTTCACCACACTGCCTTTTTTCGCCGTTCCGTCCGGTGAAGCTTCCTTAACTGCGGCGGTAATCACGTCACCCAATCCGGCCCGTAGACCGCTGGACCCGCCCAGCGGCAGAATCATCTGCAGCTTGCGCGCGCCGGAGTTGTCGGCGACTTCCAACATGCTTCGCATCATCACAGCCATGAGATTTCTCCCACCAGCATCGCTGGTTCAACGAGTATTCAGTTCTAAGTTGTCAGTTTCCCAGCAAGCGATCCCGCTGAGAACTGAGTAGCTGAATACTGAACTAACTCGCTTGCTCGAGCTTCTCCTCGCCTGGAACAATCGCCGCGCGCTGAATGACCTCGGCCAGACGCCAACGCTTCAACTTTGAAAGCGGACGGGTTTCCACGATACGCACGACATCGCCAGTGCGCGCCGTGTTCTGCTCGTCATGCGCGTAGAACTTTTTCGACTTCGCGATTACTCGCTTGTATTTCGCGTGTGCCTTCTTCATCACGACTTCGACTACGATGGTCTTGGCCATTTTTGTTGAGCGCACGTATCCGATCTTCTCGTTGCGACTCGAATCGGTTTTTTGGGCCTGAGTTCCAGTTGCCTGCTGAGCCATAATCAAACTCTCTCCTCACCCCGCTCGCGCGGGAGAGCGAAGATTACTTCTTCGCCTTGCTCTTCTTTGCCGCTGCTTTCTTCTTGGGAGCCGCCGATGTCTTCTTCTTCGCCGCTGCCGACTTCTTTTTCGCCACTGCTCGCGAGGACTTCTTTGGCGTCGGCGGTACTACAGCAGCAGGAGCGGTCTCCTGTTTTGGAGCGACAGCCGCGCCGGTGGTCGCATTGCCCACAGTCGAGGTCGTGATTCCCAGCTCGCGTTCGCGGGCGATCGTCTTGATGCGAGCGAGATCCTTGCGCAACTCACGCATCTTCTTTACGCCGGCAGTCTGTCCCATTTTGAGCTGAAACTTTAGCCGGAAGAGCTGATCGGCCGCTTCGCGCTGCTGATGCAACAACTCCTCGGGACCAAGATTTCTGATTTTTTCGATATTCATTTAAAAACCGTTTCAAGTTTCAGATGCTCACCTCTTGCTGAGCACCAACTTCTCGAAAAGCTCTCGGAACTGGCTTGCCGAAACCTAACCCGAAACTTGAAACACCTTTCTCCCTAGTCACGCGCAACAAACTTGGTTCGCAACGGCAGCTTGTGTGAGGCTAGACGCATGGCTTCTTGCGCGTCAGTGCGGCTCACGCCTTCCATCTCAAACAGGACCTTGCCGGGACGAACTACCGCCACCCAATGGTCCGGCGCACCCTTGCCTTTACCCATACGGGTTTCAGCGGGCTTCTTCGTGACCGGCTTATCAGGGAAGAGGCGCAACCATACTTTGCCGCCACGCTTTACGAAACGCGTCATGGCCACACGGCTGGCTTCAATCTGACGGTCGGTGATGTAACCGCACTCCAGGACCTTCAACCCGTAATCACCGAAGGAGAGCTCAGAGCCGCGCCAGGCCTTGCCTGCCATGCGTCCGCGCTGTTGCTTGCGGTACTTAACTTTTTTCGGCATCAACATAGAAAGTCTCTTTAGGCCGAAGCCTTATTCGTATTTCGCGATTTGGTGATTTCGTGATTTGCAAATCGCGAAATCACGAAATCGAGAAATCATGAAATTCTTAAAACGCCGTTGCTGCAACCTGCGGTTCACGCTTCTTCTGCGCGAGAATCTCACCCTTATAGATCCAGGTCTTCACGCCGATTACGCCATAAGTCGTACGCGCCTCGCTGAATCCATATTCGATATCAGCGCGGAGCGTGTGCAGCGGCAAGCGTCCCTGCAGATACCACTCGGAACGTGCGATTTCGTTTCCGTTCAGGCGTCCGGAGACGCGAACCTTAATTCCCTTGCACCCGAAGCGCAGCGCAGAATCGACCGATTTGCGCATCGCGCGGCGGAAGCCCACGCGCTTCTCGAGCTGTAGCGCGATCGACTCCGAGACGAGCTGAGCATCGAGCTCCGGCTTGTGCACTTCCTGGATATCGATAAAGACATCGCGCTTGGTGCGCTGCTGCAGTTCAACCTTGAGCTTATCGATCTCGGCGCCCTTGCGTCCGATGATGATGCCAGGTCGCGCCGTCTTGATAATGATGCGCAGCTTATTGCCCGGACGCTCAATCTCCACCGAGCTCACCCCGGCCGACTTCAGCTTGTCTTTGAGCTCTGCCTTGAGCTTTACATCTTCGAGAAGCAGCTTGTCATAGTCGCGCGCCACGAACCAGCGTGACTTCCAAGGCTTGGTATACCCGAGCCGAAATCCGTAGGGATGTACCTTCTGACCCATTAGTTATCCTTTCGCCGCCGCTTTTTTCGGCGTCGTCTTCTTTCCCGCCTTGCTGGCCGCTTTTCGCGGTGCTCGCTTCTTAGCGCCCGCAGGAGTCTCTTCGCCAACTACCGACGCTGCGCCGTTCGCGCTCGCCCGCAACCGCTCAGCCAGAGCGATCTCGATGTGGGCCATGCGCCGCTGATACCTGTAAGCGCGTCCCATAGGAGCCGGACGGATGCGCTTCATGCGCGGCCCGTCGTTCGCGATCGCGCGTTTTACATAAAGCTGATCGACATCGATGTCGATGCCCTTCTCCTGGCCGAGGTAGTTCGCGTTCTCAATGGCAGAGCGCAGCAGCTTCCCTATCGAAGGCGCAATTCCCTTTTTGGTAAACGCCAGAGTGTTCATCGCCTCTTCCACCTGGCGGCCCTTGATCAGATCCAACACCAGCCGTGCCTTCTGCGGAGACACCCTTTGGAAGCGCGCTGCGGCTCGAAATTCCTGTTCTGCAAAGTTCATTTCAAATCCTCGTTCGTTCTTCAGAGCATAGCTACCGAGATCCTTCGCTCCGCTCAGGATGACCGCTGCGGACTCCCAGCCTCGCTAAGCTCGGCTTCACGCCCGCACAGCACGATCATTTTGCCGGCGCCGCCGCTGGCGCTGGCGCCGGTTTGGCTGCGGTTTCCGTAGCTGCCTTCACCGAGTGCCCCTTGAAATTACGCGTCTGGCTGAACTCGCCCAGCTTGTGGCCGACCATGTTTTCCGAGATGTACACCGGAATGAACTTGCGTCCGTTATGCACCGCGATAGTGTGTCCCACCATGTCCGGGTGAATCGTCGAACGGCGCGACCAGGTGCGCACTACCTTCTTGTCGTTTGATCGGTTCATCGTCTCGATCTTCACCATCAGGTGACCGTCGATGAAGGGTCCCTTTTTTGTGCTTCTCGCCATAGCTCTCTACTTGCTCCGGCGGCTGACAATGAACTTGTCAGTTCGCTTGTTATTACGTGTCTTGTAGCCGCGGGTTGGCTGTCCCCACGGCGTCACCGGATGGCGTCCGCCGGAAGTCTTGCCTTCGCCACCGCCGTGCGGGTGATCGACCGGATTCATTGAGACGCCTCGGTTCACCGGACGCCGTCCCAGCCAGCGCTTGCGTCCCGCTTTGCCGATGGAGATGTTCTCGTGATCGGTGTTGCCCACCTGACCGATAGTCGCCATGCAATCGATGAGCACGCGACGGGTCTCGCCTGAGGGTAGCTTGAGAAGGGCGTAATCGCCTTCTTTAGCGACCAACTGGGCTGCACCTCCGGCGGAGCGCACCATCTGTGCTCCCTTACCCGGCTTCAGCTCGATGTTGTGCACGGTCGTGCCGGCAGGAATGTTGCGCAACGGCAGCGCATTGCCGACGAGGATGTCGGCGTCAGGCCCGCTCACGATCTTCTGTCCCACGGCGAGTCCAACCGGCTGCAGGATGTAACGCTTCTCGCCGTCCGCGTATGCCAGCAACGCAATGCGCGCCGAACGGTTGGGATCGTATTCGATCGAGGCTACCGTTGCGGGAACGCCCGCTTTGTCCCGCTTGAAATCGATGACGCGGATCTTGCGCTTGTGACCTCCGCCGCGATGCCAGCTGGTCAGGTCGCCGGAATTACGGCGTCCACCTGTACGCTGTTTGATCTGCGTCAGCGGCTTGTGCGGACGGTCAGTCGTGATCTCGTCATTGACTAGCGTTGTTTTGAAACGCAGCGACGGAGTAAGCGGTCTGTATGTCTTAATCGGCATGAGCTAAACCTTTTCGTGATTTTGTGATTTGTAATTTCAAATCACGAAATCGCGAAATCAATCCAATCACGAAATTTCTTTCTACGCGTTATCCGCGTACTCAGGCATCTTCTCGCCTACCTTCAGGCGAACGTATGCTTTCTTCCAATCCGGACGATATCCGGCAAACTTCCCGCGACGGCGCTCTTTCCCATGAAAGTTCGCGGTACGCACGGTATCGACCTTCACCTTGAAGACCTGCTGGACGGCCTGCTTGATCTCAGTCTTGGTCGCTTTGGCAGCAACTTCGAATACAAGCTGGCCGGAGGTAGCTTCCTTCTTGCGCGGGCTCTTGTCCTTCGCAGCCTTCGGATCAAATTCTTTAGCGCGCTCAGCTTTTTCCGTAATCACCGGCCGGCGGATGATTTGGTAAGCAGACTTCATTACGCCACCTCCGCCTTCTGGCGCTTGGAGACCGTCTTCTTCAGGGTCTCCTGCAACTGTTCGATCGCCGGACGAGAGAAGATCGCCCGGTCGTAGCGCAGCAGGTGATAAGGATGCACTTCGCTCCCCGAAACCAGCTCTACTCCTTCGAGGTTGCGCGCACTCAAATAGAGATTGCGATTGTGCTCACGCGTGTCGCCGTTCAGATTCGCAACCAGCAACGAGGTCTTGTCGACGCCCAGTGTGTCCAGCGCCTTGCGCATATCTTTGCTCTTCGCGGAAGCGAATTCAAGACTCTCAACGATGGTCAGCTTGCCATCAGAAAGCTTGCTTGCCAGTGCCGAACGCAGCGCCCCCAGCAGTTTCTTTTGGGGAAATTGGTAATCGTAGCTGCGTGGCTGAGGTCCGTGGACCGTGCCACCATGACGCCAAAGAGGCGAGCGGATCGAGCCCACACGGGCGCGTCCGGTGCCTTTCTGTTTCCACAGCTTCTTGCCTGAGCCAGAGACCAGCTTCTTATTTTTTGTGGCGTGCGTGCCCGCGCGTTTAGCGGCACGGAAGTGCTGAACCGCCTCCCAAAGAAGGTCTTCATTAATTACGCCGAAGACTTCGTCTGCCAACTCGAAGCTGCCTACTTTCTTGCCGCTCAGATCTACGACGTCAACTTTTGCCATGGCTATTTCTTGGCCTTTCCGGCAGCAGCCTTCTTCGCAGCCTTCAACGGGTCCACAGTCTGCGCTCCGGCAAATCCACGGCGCTCGCGCGGCGGCTGCTTGGCCTTATTGATCACTACGTATCCGCCTTTGGGACCCGGCACTGCGCCTTCGACCATCAGCAGGTTGTCTTCAAGATCGATGCCGAGGATGCGCAGATTGCGAACCGTGCACTGATCGACGCCCATGTGGCCGGACATGCGCTGTCCAGGGAAGGTGCGCGAGGGGAACGAAGATGCACCAATCGATCCCTGCACCTGGAACATGTGTCCGTGCGACTTGGGACCGCCGCCGAAGTGATGGCGGCGAACCACACCGGCGAATCCGCGGCCTTTGCTCGTGCCTGTTACATCGACAAACTTTTCGTCCTGGAAGATATCAACCAGCACCTTGTCACCAACTTTGACCTGCCCGTTGGTTTCTGCTGCGGGACTTTCGCCTTTGGCCTGCTTCTCGCCGGCTTCTGTGGGACTAGTGACTGCAACTTCCTTCATGAACTTCAAAGGAGGCAGATTGTGCTTGTCGAAATGACCTTTCATCGGCCGGGTAACGTTCTTCCCCTTCACGAACTCGATCAACCCGATCTGCACGGCTTCGTAGCCGTCGCGCACGGCGTTCTTGCGCTGGGTAATCACGCATGGCCCGGCCTGCAGCACGGTGATAGGACGAACCTCGCCCTTATCGTCGAAGAGCTGCGTCATGCCGACTTTTTTTCCTAGAATTCCTGAAACCATTTATTTACCGACTCCTCATCATCCCTTAAGGGACTGTAGGTAATTTCAAATTGGTCAATTTGGTAATTGAGTTGTAGTTCTTCAATTACTCGATTTCCCATTACTCAATCATTTTCCGAAGGCCTTGATCTCGACGTCCACACCTGCCGGGAGATCGAGCTTCATCAAAGCATCGACCGTCTGCTGCGTGGGGTCGAGGATGTCGAGAAGCCGCTTGTGTGTGCGAATCTCGAATGCCTCGCGCGATTTCTTATCGACGTGCGGGGACCGCAGCACGCAGTACTTGTTCTTGATCGTCGGCAACGGGATCGGTCCCGCCACCTGCGCTCCGGTGCGGCGCGCGGTTTCCACGATCTCTCCAGTGGACTGGTCAAGAACGCGGTAGTCATAAGCCTTCAGCCGGATGCGTATTCGTTGTCCTACCATTTTCTTCTCTCAAAGATCTGCTGCGGTCTCCGTGCCGCTGCTGTTCTCTAACTGCGTTTTACTTAAGCCAAAATCTCGCTAATCGTTCCCGCGCCCACGGTTCTGCCGCCCTCGCGGATTGCGAACCTGAGCCCCTTCTCCATAGCTACCGGCGTGATCAGCTCGATTACCAATGCCACGTTGTCGCCC
>DATLKS010000303.1:0-4689 GCA_035538255.1 Terriglobales bacterium | reverse complement strand
GCACCAAGGCATTGCTGGGGATAGGTGCACGGTTTATTCCAGGGCCGCTGCTGGGAGATATCAGCGTTGATTCACGTGTGCTCGCATTTGCCATTGCCGCGTCGCTATTTACTGCAGTTCTCTTCGGCATTGCTCCGGCGTGGCAAGCGACGCGTGTTGATTTACAGCAGGCCCTCAAGCAAGGTGGGAGTCATGGTGTGCTCGGTGCCGGTTCTTCGCGGCTGCGCAATTCGTTAGTGGTAGCGCAAATCTCGCTATCCCTCACCCTCGCCATTGGCGCGAGCTTGTTGTTTCGCACGTTATTGGCGTTGCACGACGTGCAACTTGGCTACCGGACCGATGGCATTCTCGTTGTGTCCGCGAGTGCGCCCGCGCGCACTCTCTCCCAGGCACTTCAGGCAAGCCGCTTCTTCGACGAATTAAATGCAAAATTACGTCAGCTTCCGGGCGTCATTTCTGCCGGCAGCGCGATGGGACTTCCCGTCGGTCAATACGATTCGAATGGTTCCTACGCAGTCGAAGGCAAACAAAATTTCACTGAGAACTTCCGCAATCTGCCTTATGCAGGATTTCGGCTCGCCAGCCCCGGTTACTTCACCACGATGGGAATACCACTCCTGCGGGGACGCGACTTCAATGAGGGCGACTTTTATGACCGTCCATTTGTCCTGATCGTTAGTGAGTCCCTGGTCCGCCAGGTTTTTCCCAATGAAGATCCCATCGGTCATCGCATCAGGTGCGGCCTCGACTCGCCGAACTGGATGACAATTGTCGGGGTTGTGGGTGACGTGCGCCAAAGTTCACCCGCGGCGCAGCCCGGTCCCGAACTCTACATGCCGATCCAACAGCATCCCCTTCCTGCCACAGCCCGACAGATTGTTATTCGCACCCCGGGAAATCCTGAAGCCCTGGTTCCAGCGGTAGAAAGCACGACCCATGAAATGAATCCCGAAGTTGCGACGAAATTTACGACAATGACCAATCTGGTCAGCGACTCCATCGCCGCGCAGCGATTCCGTACCGTTTTGACATCGACTTTCGCCCTGCTCGCGCTGCTGCTGGCTCTCTCTGGTATGTACGCAGTCATGACCTACATCACCGCTAGGCGTACTGCGGAGTTTGGATTACGATCCGCCGTCGGAGCACAACGGCGTAATATCGTTGCTCTTGTTTTGCGTGGCGCTGCGACTGTGGCTGCTACGGGCGTCATTGCGGGGATATTGCTGTCAATTCTCGCGGCCAGAGTGCTTTCAGCGATGCTGTTTGAAGTAAAGAGCACGGACTTCGCGACCTACGTTGTTGTAAGCGCAATGGTGTTGCCGATCATCGTCCTGGCCGCAGCCTTGCCTGCCTGGCAGGCATCGCGCGTGGATCCTTTGATCGCGCTACGGAGCGAATAAAAACTTCGCTTATGCTGGTCGAATTGGCGCACGTCTATTCTGAAACTAGTAGACGACAGCAAAAGGCCGAAGCGTTTCCCACGAACGGATACCTGTCAGATCCAGGCCGATCTCTAATCGAATCCGCTCCGGTATCGGGCAATCCCGCCCTTAAGGCAACCGAACTTCGTGCCGCGAACTCGCGTATCCATTCCCATGATGCGACAGCTGTTCTTACTAACATTCATTGCGACGACGACGTTTGCCTTCGGGCAGGACAGACTTGCCATCGTGAACGGCACAATCATCGACGGGACCGATCATCCGCTTCGGACAAACGCGACAGTTATTGTGCAGGGCAAGAAAATTGCCGCGATCACCGATGCGAAAAAGACGCCACTACGAGGGACGAAAAACATAGACGGCACCGGAAAGTTTTTGATTCCCGGTCTTTGGAACAACGATCTGCACGGGCGGAGTTATGGCAACGCCAAGTCAGCCCTTGGGCAACTGCTCTCTTACGGAATCACAAGTGTGCGAGACATGGGTGCGCCTCTGGACGATATCGTGCGGCTTCGGGCTGCGACGGCATCAGGAGCGCTAGTAGGACCGCGTTTTTTCATCGCCGGTCCACTGATGGAAGGGCCGGTTCCTGTACAGATGTCGCTAATTGTTGATTTGTTCAGCGAGACTCAGGCGCGAGATGAAATAAAACTTCTCAAACAACATAACGTTGATTACGTCGAGGTCGACACTACTCTTACTCCTGAGTTGTATTGGGCAGTCGCAGACGAGGCCCGACGCCAGGGGCTCTCCCTCGTCGGACACATACCAGCAAAGATCGCAGCCCGAGATGTAGTAAAAGCCCACCAGAAAAACGTGGAGCACTTGGCTGGTCGCTTTCTCAACGTCCTGATTTCTTGTTCCAGCGATGAGGCGTATTTCGATGAAGTAATCGGGAAAACGTATGACGATCTCCTGATTGCCGCGAAGGAAAACCGTCAGGGCAACGAGCCTCAGTTTCGGGCTGACTTCGACGAGAGACTTCTCGATACCTTTGACGAGAGCAAAGCCCAGCGGCTCTATCGGCTCTATGCGCAAAGCCGAGTTGCGCAGACGCCGACTCTCTATGCCCTGAATACTCTTTGGCAAAGCAATAAGGATGGGCAGAAATTGAACGAGGCGGATATGGAGGCAGGGCAAAGAATCTTTGCGAAGGATCTTGAGATCGTTGGCGCGATGAAGCGCGCCGGCGTAACCATTCTTGCTGGAACCGACGGCTCTTATCAGCAGGGCGGCGATGCCCTTTATAGCGAACTAGAACTGCTCGTGAAAGCAGGATTGACACCACTTCAGGCTCTCCAGGCAGCTTCTCGCGATGCGGCTAAGGCGATGGATGTCTCAAGAGAAGTGGGTACCATCGAAGTCGGTAAGTTGGCGGATTTGGTGCTGCTAGACACGAACCCTCTTGAGAATATATCCAACATTCGACAAATCAGTGGCGTGGTTCTTCACGGCCGATTCTTCTCAAAGGAACAGATTTCGGCAATGAGGAGGCAATGAATCACAGGGTTACTTGCAGCGTCGGTATCAAATCCTCGCCCAACATCAGTGGACAGCCAGACGGCGGCTGGCTCCTGCAGGTCAACGCCGCGAAACGCGCGGGGCATTACGCCGAGAATTGTCACATCGATGCTCCTCAGCAGCACCTTCGTGCCGACCACGGCGGGGTCACCGCCGAAGTGCTGCCGCCACAAGCCGTCGCTGATGACTACACCCGTGGGTTCGTTGCTTCCGCCCGTCTTCTGCTCGGCAAACACGCGGCCGAGCCTCGCGTTCACGCCGAGTGCGGTGAAGTAGTTCGGGGAGACGACGTCGACAGGAACTCGGAGGGTGTCGTCGGGGACGTACAGCAGGCCACTGCGATGCTCGTAAGCAATCACACCGTCGAACGCCGTAGCCTCACTGCGCAGATCCAGGTAATCCGCCTACCAGGACGAACCGCGCGCGTGATCGCCGGTGCTATCGTGCTCGCTTGTGAATATGCGGACTAGGCGGTCGGCCCCGCTGGCCGGCAGCGGACGCAGCCAAGTTGCATCGACGTAGCTGAAGATCGCAGGGTTTGCGCCGATGCCGAGCGTCAGCGTGACGACCATCGCGGCGGTGAAGGCGGGAGCCTTGCCCAGCATGCGCAGTCCGTAGCGAAGGTCTTGCAAGAAAGACAGAACGATTCACGTCCTTGAGTTCAGTGGCGGTGCGGCCTTCGATCTTAATTTAGTAATACCCGGCCGCTTGCGCGGACCGCGGTTGGGGTGGGCAGGTACGGCGCGATGTTATCGAAGGAGGGCACGCCAGCAGCTTGGCAGTTGTTACGCGAAGCCGCAGAAACTTGATGCATTCTCCTGCGACATGGCGGCACTGAATCGCAGAAGCTGTCAACAACGATCTGAAGGTAGACAGTCTACGTAAATGTCTAGTAGATTGTCTACGCAATACATCTGACTCTCTTCTTGAAATAGTGCTGCAAAACCCGGCTAACCGCGCTGCCCTGAACGCGTCAATAAGGACGGCGACACTTGAGTTTCGCTGCCGATTGTGAGTAGCGGGAATGAACACGATCCTGCAAGATCTGAAATACGGCCTGCGCGTGATGGGCAAAAGCCGCGGATTCACTGCTGTCGCTGTGGTCACACTCGCGCTTGGGATCGGAGCGGCGACCACGATCTTCAGCGTCATCGACAACGTCCTACTGAATCCTTTCCCTTACGTAGACGCACAGCGCATCGTGATGATCAATATTCACGACGATGCCGAAAGCCGTCCCGGCGGACGCTCCGAGTTTCGCGACGCCGAGTTCCTCGATTTACAGGAACAGAACCAGGTCTTCGATCAGGTAATCGGCGGTACGGGACAAAACATTCTTTACTTCAACGGGCAAGGCACCGAGCAGTTCGACGGCGGTCTGGTGACGCCCAACATGTTCCAGGTGCTCGGAGTACCGGCGCTGTTAGGCCGTACGCTGGTTCCCGATGATGCCAAACCCGGCGCGCCTCCCGTCTTTCTCATGGCATACAAGCTATGGGCGGCTCGCTTCAATTCCGATCCGAAGATTGTCGGCCGCACCTTCGTGCTGAACAATACCCCCATGACATTGATAGGCGTAATGCCGCCGCGTGTCACCAAGCTTGGCGCTGATCTCTGGATCCCCACGATTCCCGACCGTAGCGTCGCCGAGAAGGACGGACACTTCTACATGTTTCAGGCGCATCTGAAGCCTGGCGTCACGCTGCGTCAGGCGCAGGCTGACGTG
>DATLKS010000302.1:0-7659 GCA_035538255.1 Terriglobales bacterium | reverse complement strand
CACGGAAGCTGTATTGGGGCGGAAAGTTGTCGGGCCGTTCGATCGCGTGATCGACGTACATGTCAGCAATCTTCGGAAAAAGCTTGGAGAGTCGCCCGGGGGAGAGCGTATCAAGGCAATCCGCGGGGCAGGTTATCAGTTTGTCGTCCGATCAGAGACAACGAAGAGATGAGTCATGCGTAGCCTGTTTCTCAAGATCTTTCTTTGGTTCTGGGCGACGGCGATCCTGACCGGAATCGCGCTTATCCTCACTTTCTTTCTGCAGCCGGGCAGCGTGCCGGCACGATGGCATATGGCGCTCAGTGAGACCGCCCGCATGTACGGCAGGGCCGCGGTTGGAGAAATGGAGCACGGTGGATCGAGCGCAGTAGCAGCCTATCTCGGCGATCTTTCGCAAAATGCTCACACTCAGGCATGTCTGTTCGACCATGACGGAACCGAGCTTGCAGGAAAGGCGTGCCGTACGTTTTGGCCACTGGTTAAGCGCGCTGCTGCCGCGTCCGGAGGTTCCGCTTTTGGGATTCGCTATGGCTTAGTGCGTGTTGCATTGCAGGTGCCAGGGAAAAATGCTTCCTATTTCTTCGCGACGGAACTGCCTGCAGGTCCGCGCGCGGCCTTTGGACCTGATCGTCTTGGACTGGCTCTCCATTGGGGGGTCGCGTTCCTGGTTTCCGGCTTCATCTGCTATCTGCTAACCCGCTACTTGACTGCGCCGATTCTTCAATTACGAACTGCCTCGCGACAACTTGCCGCAGGCAACCTAAATACACGCGCTGGCGGCTCGCAAAAACGTAACGATGAACTGGGCGAACTTGTTCGGGATTTCAATTCTATGGCAGACCGTGTTGAGAGTCTCGTTTCCAGCCAGCGTCAACTGATCTCGGACGTATCGCACGAATTGAGGTCTCCGCTGGCGCGGCTGATTGTCGCAATGGATCTGGCGCGCGAACGCAAAGGCAACGATCCTGCCTTCGAGCGCATGGAGAAGGACTTTGAGCGCCTGAATGAAATGGTCGGCCGGCTCCTTACCGTCGCCCGGCTTGATGCAGCCAGTGCCTCCGTTCAGATGACAATTTTGAATTTGAGTGTGCTTGTTTCTGAGGTCGTCTCGGATGCGGAATTTGCGGCTCATGAACGCAAGCGTTCCGTGCAGTTATCGAGCGAGGATGAAATTCACGTCAAAGGCAATGGAGACCTCTTGCGCAGCGCAATCGAAAACATCGTTCTCAATGCGGTTCGTTACACGGCTCAAGATACTGTCGTCGATGTGCGTCTGAGACATGACAAAGCGCCTGGATCGGTCGTGCTCACTGTTCGCGATCATGGTCCAGGTGTTCCCGATAGTGAACTGGCGAATATTTTCCGTCCGTTTTATCGCGTCGCCAGTTCGCGCGACCGCCAATCCGGAGGCATTGGCTTAGGCCTGGCGATCACTGATCGTGTCATGCGACTACACGGTGGCAGCGTGAGCGCAGCGAATGCTGCAGATGGCGGACTCGAAGTCACTGTCCGCATCCCCGTGACACCACAATCAGATCACCCGACGCCAAATTAGAGTAGATAAGGATCGAGCTTCAGCTTGACCTTATGCGTTTCCACCCGTTGAATACGGGAAATGGAAACCACGGGCGAGGTCTCGCACGCTCCCCAGCTTCGACGTTCGCTAACTTTGTGGGATCTGATCCTCTACGGGGTGATCGTAATCCAGCCGGTTGCGCCGATGTCGGTTTTTGGGGTGCTCAGCAATCGCGGACATGGTCACGTTGTCAGCGCCATTTTGCTGGCGATGGTTGGGATGCTGTTCACCGCGATCAGCTACGGACGGATGGCGCGCGTTTATCCCAGCGCGGGATCGGCATTTACCTACGTCGGGCAGGAAATCAATCCGGTGCTCGGCTATGTCACCGGATGGAGCATGGTCATGGATTACATGCTCAATCCGATGATCTGTATTATCTGGTGCGGTCAGCAGGCCCACGTTTTCGCTCCACGTGTACCATATTGGACCTGGGCTATTTTCTTTGCAGCCGTCTTTACGACTTTGAATATTCAGGGTGTCAAGACCTCGGCACGTGTGAATGCGGCCTTGGCGGCCGTGATGGGCGCGGTGACCGCCATTTTCTTCGTGGCTGCTGCTCGTTACATCTTTCGCAGCCCGCATGATGGCAGCGCCTTTTTCACTCGGCCTTTTTACGATCCGCAGATGTTCGATTTCAGAGCGGTCCTCGGCGCTACCTCCATTGCTGTGCTGACTTACATTGGCTTTGATGGGATTTCGACGTTGTCGGAGGAAGTCGAGAATCCGCGGCGAAATATTTTGCTCGCCACTGTTCTGACCTGCTTAGTCATCGGCGTTCTGTCCGCATTCGAAGTCTATGCGGCGCAGCTGATATGGCCGGCGTCCCACCCGTTTCCCGATGAAGACACGGCATTCGTCTCCATGGCGCAGCGCGCATGGCCTCCTCTTTTTGCAATCATCGGGTCGACGCTGCTGGTCGCAAACTTCGGATCCGGCATGGGAGCCCAGCTCGGCGCAGCGCGATTGCTTTACGGAATGGGAAGAAGCAATGCCCTGCCAAAATCCTTTTTCGGAGTTGTGGACACGCGCCACCGCATTCCGCGGAATAACGTCGTTTTCGTTGGGCTGATCGCTCTGCTCGGCGGCTTCCTCATTCATTATGGGCTGGGAGCGGAGATGCTGAACTTTGGCGCTCTGATCGCGTTCATGGGAGTGAACGCTGCAGCGCTGGTCCATTATTTCGTGCGGCGCAGGGAAAGGACTGCCAGGAATTTCCTGCCGCCGGTTGCCGGGTTCGCTATCTGCCTGGCGCTATGGCTTGGACTCAGCAAACCCGCCAAGCTCGCTGGAGCGATTTGGATGGCCGTGGGTATCGCCTTTGGAGCCTGGAAGACCAAGGGCTTTCGCAGCAGTTTGATCAACTTCGATCTGCCCGATGAATCGGTTCAGACTAAAGTCTCTGTTTCTACAGAAGCTTAACGGCGCCTCGCAGTACTCGAAGGCGAGGCGCACGCTAATGGAGGTTGTCCGCCAAGGTTCCATAGTCCCTTGGCGCATGTTGTTAGGCGGGCCTGACGTTGGCTGCTTGCGGTCCTTTCTGCCCTTGAGTTACATCGTATTCGACCGGCTCGCCCTCTTTCAGAGATTTGAAGCCGCTTCCCTGAATTGCGCTGTGATGCACGAAGACGTCTTTGCTGCCGTCATCCGGAGTAATGAATCCAAACCCCTTCGCATCGTTGAACCACTTCACCTTGCCTCTCGCCATAGCCCGTCCTTTCCAGACGCGTTAGTTTAGTGCGAGAGAGCAATGTTTGCAAAGCAAGCCGTCTGCCACGTGTTTGGCTGGCCACAGCGTGTGGCGGCTGATACGCCTCCGCTGAGGTCCGAGCTGCGCTAACCCGTGTTGAATCAGCACCGCGCAATATGGCCGTTCATATGCGAATGCGATGAGTGACTGCGCAAGCAGCGGAGGTGAGAACGTGAAAAACTTCAGCTTCAAATCAACTTTAGCGGACAATGCGCGCAACGCGGTGACGCGTGTTCGTCCGAGTGGCAAAGTAGCGGTTGCCCCAATTGCTGCTTTGCTGATCGCCGCATTCTCAGTGGCAACGAGCGGATGCTCGAAGTCAAAGATCAACAACCCAGCCCTGAGCCAGAGCTCTCAATCGCAAGTTCCTGTCACACAGACCGTCTCAGCCAATACAACGCCGAGCCCCGCGCCCGTGGCGGCAAGCCAGCCCGAAGCGGGAAAAAAGAACTCGGTGAAGGGGCCGGTGAAGAAGCTCGCGTCCGTCCGGACCTACAAGGATGCGGATTCGGGCATCTCTTTCCTCTACCCACGCAAAGCCACGCTGGTAGCAGGAAAGAACGCCGAGCAGGACTCGACCTCGAAAGAGCGGCTGCCGATGAGTTACGTCGCATCGGGAGGCACGACGCTTGCAGTGGTTGAACTCGGCACCTCGGAAAGCAGGAGCGGTGATCTGTTCCTGATCAACGCCAATAAAGAACTGACGGCGGAGCAATGCAGCCAGTTCCCAATTGAGTCCAACGGCAATGCGGAGGCATCTGCGTCCGACAGCCAGAAACCTGCTTTGGCGGTGGGATCGAAGATGACCTTCCACGGGGCGGAATACTCCGTGCTCGAAAAGCCCACCGAGCATGGCGCAGTCCGCTACTATCATCGCTTTATCCCGGGAGCTTCAGCCGACAAAGGAGCCTGCTATGAGTTCGGCATGTCAGTGAATGCAGAGCCGCAGCAGGAGCTCGAAACGGCTTCCAGCACCGAGCGCAAGGACGTATTCCTGAAGCTGGAGAAGATTCTGGCGTCGGTGAAGATCAGTCCTCAAGTGAAGATAGAGGCAGTTGAAACCGCACATGTCGAGTCTTCTGACAAGGCAGCGGCGAGCAGCCAAACATCCGAAACGACCAAGACTTTCGCGAAAGAAGAGAGCCCTCGATAAGTTCCTTCCGACGGAGCGGAATCCTTATCAGCTCGGATTGAATCCCCCGCGATCTGAGCCAGAAGGGTTCCGCCAATCTTTCTTTCGCTGTGCTACGCGGGTTGTGAAACCGGCATGAGCGGAGAACGAAGGACGGCTTCGTCAATTCAGTGGATGGTCTTCGTTTTCCTCGACATGTAATCCATCAGCAGATACTGGCCAAGCGTGTGAGGGGTTGTGAAGTACGCCTTGCCCCGGCACATTTCCGTGACCTTCTGGACGAATTGGATCAATCCGAAGTCGGAGGCCAGCATAAAGGTATTGATCATCACCCCTGCGCGTTTGCAGCGGGAAACTTCCTCGAGCGTCTGGCTGACCACCAGAGGATCGAGTCCGAAGGCGTTCTTATAAATGCGGCCGTCTTCGAGCGTGAGTGCCGATGGCTTGCCGTCGGTAATCATGATGATCTGCTTCATGTCCTTGCGCTGGCGTTCGAGAATGCGCTGCGCAAGCTTGAGGCCTTCGCGCGTGTTGGTGTAGTAAGGACCAACTTTTACGCGCGCCAGTTGCGAGAGCGGCAGCTCCTCAGCGGAATCGTGGAACAGAACCAGCGACAGCGAATCGCCCGGATACTGCGTCCGAATGAGTTGTGAAAGCGCCATCGCGACTTTCTTCGCCGGGGTAAAGCGGTCCTCGCCGTAGAGGATCATGGAATGCGAGCAGTCGAGCATGAGCACGGTTGCGCAGGACGATTGATATTCGCACTGATGCACCTGAAGGTCCGAGTACTCAAGTTCGATGGGAACTTTCAGTCCATCGCGCTGAATGGCATTCGATAAGGTGGCGGTGATGTCGAGATTGAGCGTGTCTCCGAACTCGTAAGCTCGCGACGCACCACTCGACTCAATGCCAGTAGCCAGGTCTCGAGTATCGTGCCGCCCAAAACTGGACTTGCCTAATGAGCCCAAAAGATCGCGCAGTGTGCGGTAGCCGAGAAAATCGAGACCCTTGTCGGTGACCTCGAACTTCACCTGCGTTTGCTGCTGCTCCTCGGCCTGACCGGGCACATTCGACTGGCGCGAACGATCAAAAGGCTGATCGATGGTGATGTAGTTCTCCTGCTCCATGCGATGGATCAGCTTTTCTATCAGTTCATCAAGCTCTCCATCGGCGCGCATTTGCTCGAGGCGCTCGCGCATATTCTCGTCAAGCAACTCGCCTGCCTCCAGCGCCTGCTGGATAGCCTGCCGCAGATCGTCGAGCGTCTGCTCGCCGTCGTTGAATTCATACGAATACCAGGAATCCTGAAAGCCACTCTGCAGCAGGTAGTCGGAGAGCGCGCTGAGCAGATCGTCCATGCTCATCTCCGAGGCCGGATCGGGAACGTATTTGGAGTACTTGATGAACTTCATAATGCGCACTCGGTAGAGACGCAGCTGCTGCGTCTCTACCATGCTGTCGATCTTTCAGTTATACGGCCGCCTGTTCCTAACCGGGAGTTCCTCGCGTCCTGGCGCCTTTTCCACATGGCGCTGCTTTTCCGGAGCTGTGAATACGCGCTCTTCGCTGCGACCAATGCGTTTATGTGCGTACAGCCCCTCGAGCAAGAACTCGGCGGCCGAGACCACTATCTCGGCTTTATCTTTTGCCTTTACTCCCACTGCCGTCAGCTTCTCCGAAAGACCCTGGATGTGTTTGATTCCATCCATCAATTCGCCGGAAGGCGCGGTGTCGCTGAACTTGAGCTGGCCGCCGAGATCGAACCATTGGGTAATCTGCTGCATGTTGCCGTCTTTGAAATAGGTGTCGAAGGTGCGCGCAACCGCCAGACGGATGAGATCGCGAACCACGGTGTCCGCTCCGCGCAACTCTCCTTCGTACTCAAGCTCCAGCTTGCCTGTGATCGCCGGCATGGCGCCATAGACGTCGCTCACACGCGGAACCACGGTGCTCTCGCCGTTACGCAGTGCGCGGCGTTCGGCATTGGAGATCACATTTTCCATCGTCGAAATCGGCAGACGCTGGCTCACGCCCGAGCGCTTATCAACTCGCTTGTCTTCTCTGGCCGCGAACGCGATCTGCTCGACGATCTCGCGGATGTATTGCGGCACATAGAGGGGATGTCGGTTGCGCTCGGTCCAGGCTTCCTGCTGCGTGATCGCGACGCCCTCGTCGAGCGTGCCTGCGTAATGCGTCCGAATCTCCGATCCGATGCGATCTTTGAGCGGAGTAACAATCTTGCCGCGCGCGGTGTAGTCTTCGGGATTAGCGCTGAAGACCAGTGCGACATCGAGATTCAAGCGCACCGGATATCCCTTAATCTGCACATCGCCTTCCTGCATGATGTTGAAGAGTGCGACCTGAATCTTGCCTGCGAGATCCGGCAGCTCATTGATGGCGAAGATGCCGCGATTAGCTCGCGGCAGCAGTCCGTAATGGACGGTGAGCTCGCTCGCTAAGTCGAGTCCACCGCGGGCAGCTTTGATCGGATCGATGTCGCCAATCAAGTCGGCGACGGTGACGTCCGGAGTTGCCAGCTTCTCTACATATCGTTGCGCCGGGGTTAGGTAAGCAATCGGTGTGGCATCTCCCTTCTCGGCAATAAGGTTCGTGCAACGCCGGCAGAGAGGATCGTAAGGATTGTCGTGGATCTCGCAATCCATGACATACGGCAGATGGGGATCGAGCAGGCCAGTCAGCGCCCGCAGCATCCGGCTCTTCGCTTGTCCTCGCAGCCCAAGGAGAATAAAGTTATGCCGCGAGAGCACGGCATTGATCAATTGCGGCACCACCGTGTCGTCGTATCCGACGATGCCCGGAAATATCGTTTCGCCGGTCTTCAGTTTCTCGATCAGATTGTCGCGAAGCTCGTCCTTTATGCGCCGCGTTCGCAGCCGCTGTTCGTTGAATTCACTTTTCCGGAGTTCGCCAAGACTGGTAGGGAGGGCCATTACCGATGAGATCACCTCAAGAAAATTATACGCGGAAGGAAAAAGCAGCGGTCGGCACCCGGCGTTAGGCTTAGCACTCAGCAGTCAGCATTCAGCGTTGACGCCGCTTGGAACAACTTACGCCCTTCAACCGCCAGTTGCTACCGTGGCGTGAATTTCTAGAAGCGGAAGTGGCTGAATGCTTAGGGCTGAATGCCGAGTGCTGCTTTACATCACATGCCCATTCGAACTGCTCTTCTTCTTGGCCTGA
>DATLKS010000301.1:0-1614 GCA_035538255.1 Terriglobales bacterium | reverse complement strand
CGTAGCTCTTGCTCAGTTGCGCGAAGTGCTGGAGATAAAAGCCGAGCCCGTAGGAGGCCGCAATCCACAGAATCACTGCGATCACAGAGCCTGGCACGGTGCGGACAAACCGTCTTTGTTCCACATTGGGAGCGAGATAGTAGATCAATTCGACCGAGAGAACGGCGCAAAGTCCGGCGAGCGCCCATCGGAAGTAGAACCATGCTTTCGTGAAAAAAGGACTGAGATCCATCTTCGCCGCAAGCTGGCCTCCCCAGTTCGGACCGAAGAACATGGCGAACAGCAGCACTGTGACCAATGCGCCAACGATGATCGTCAGCAGCACAGCAAGAGGACGCGTTTTCCAAAACGGACGCCCTTCCTGGACGTCATAGGCGACGTTTAATGCCTCGATCATCGCGCTGAAACCGCCCGAAGCCGACCAGATCGTGCCGATAACTCCGAACGAGAGGAAGCCTTTACGATTGGTGCTGATCAAATCGACTACGACTTTGCGGACGACAGCCATTGAGTCCGCCGGCAGCATGTGCGACAGCCCGCCGAGGATATAGTCAAACAAGCCGTGAACCGGCACATACACGAGAAGGCTGGCGAGGAAAATCAGGAACGGCACCAGCGACATGAAGAAGTAGTACGCAAGACTGCCTGCGAAGGCCAGCAGATGATGCTGATCCATGTCTTTGAAAGCCTTCAGCAGTGCTCGCCAGACTCGCCGGAGATACATATCCCTCAATTTTTGATGAGACTGGGCAGATTAGGGGATGGTTTCCACTCTGGACAAAACACCGAGCTGCAGACCGATAGAATGCTGATGGTGAAAAGAAAAAAGCTGTTCTGGATAATTGCGCTGCTGCTTGCTCTGGCGCTGTTCCTGATCTTCCGCCCCGGCCACAATCCTCCGGTACCAGCGCCTAAGCCGGTGGAGCACATAGCCCTCCAGGCGAGTGAGCACTATGATCTGGCGCGTGACGAAGTGCGGGGCGGGCATACACTAGCGCGCCATATCGGGAAGAGCGATCAAGAGCTGCGGGAGCGTCTAGAGAATGAATCCATTTCCACAGACTCTACTTATAGCGATCGCGCAACCGCTGAAATGGCGGTAGCAGCCGCCATTCGCGAGAACAGAGATAAAATCGACCGTTGGCTTCATCGTCCCGGCGGACACTCGAATCTCGTTCTCGATTACGACGGAAACGTCCCGATAGGCCGAAGCATGCGCGGCAACGACGCGCAATCGTTTCCTTGCTCACATGCCGTCGTTGTCCTGAAATGGGTCAGCGCCAATGACTATTACGTTCTCACCAGCTATCCAGAATGCTGGGGACAAAGGTGACGGGAAAAGATAAGCACATCGATCCAGCCGAGTACGCGGCGCTCTCCAACTTCCTTCGCGGATATCTCCACCAGGACGTCGCCATCGAATACGGCTCACCGGCAAGGGCGGCACGGCAATTCCGCAAAGATGCCGACGAACGGGAAACCGCAGTGGTTCATTCTGAACTTGAACGATTCCTCTCCGAAACTGCGGAGCTGTCGGCGTCAGATTTGTTACGCACGCTGGAATCCTTAGGAAGCTCGTGGCGCTTCCGCTCTCGGGAAGAAGTTGAACAACTT
>DATLKS010000300.1:0-2219 GCA_035538255.1 Terriglobales bacterium | reverse complement strand
ATTGGAGTTCCGGATCTGGTTCTCCGCAGGAGTTTGGTCGATACCGACGACTTCGTCACCGGTGCTGAGGATGGCAACACGCGGGCGCGCATAGACGCTCACCGTCGATTTCCCTACCGATGCGGCGAGAGCGACTTGAGGATGAGAGACAATCGTTCCTTTTTCAATCAGCAGCGTTCCCGCGCGCGCCTCGCTTCCACGCGGCACAACATTCTCTCCACTCGAAACAGACTTGAGAACGCGTACTCGATCGGCCTGCCGCTCCGTGTACTCGACCATGACTACCGTGTCGGCTCCGCCGGGCAGCGGAGCTCCGGTCATGATCGAGATCGCCTGCCCGCCTTCCAATCGTCGAAAGCCTGCGGGCAAGCTGCCTCCCGCGCGAACTTCGCCGACAATTTTCAGTTCAGCCGGTTTGACTTGCACATCTTGGCTGCGCACGGCGTAACCATCCCGCGTGGCGCGAGGAAACGGCGGAAAATCGCGATCGGCCCGGAGATCTTCAGCCAGCGTGCGCCCGAGCGAATTCAGAACGGGAATTTGCTCAGCGCGCTCACGCGCGGCTCGAACCGATTCTGCATGTTCGAGCACAAGCTTCCGCGCCTCCTCGAAGCCGAGGATTTTCTCTTTCCGTAATTGGGCTTTACTGGAGAACATGCATCAAAAAGGGCGGCCTTCTTGGCCGCCCTGCGACATTCATGTGAATTCAGCTACTTCTTCTTGCCATATCCGGCTGTGACCTTCTGTCCCAGGGTATCGAGCATCTGCTTCGCGCCTTCTGCATAGGGACCGTTCGGCTGAAGCTCGAGATACTTATTGAAGTCGTCTGCCGTTCCCGGAGGAGCAACCATCTTGCCGGACTTGTCGACCGTTGCCTTCTGCAACGAATTGATCGCACGCTGATAGTAGGAGTCCGCGTGATTCGGGTCTGCCTGAATCGACTTCGTGAAGGCCGCATTGGCATCATCAACTTTGCCGCTGTTGGTGAGTACGGCTCCCTCGTTGTAGTAGGCCTGCGATGCGTGAGTCGGATCCTGCTCGACCTCCTTGTTGTAGGCGTCCACGGCTTCAGGAATCTTTCCCGCTTTGGCATATGCCTGTCCAAGATTGTCGTAATAAGTGGCCAGCGTGGGCTTAGCGGTAGGTGTGGTCTGAGCCTGAGTGGAAGCAAGCTGGACGGCCTTGTTCAGCGCATCGATGGCCTCCGGATATTTCTTGTCATTCAGATATGCCGCTCCCAGCACGCCGTAAACCTGATGGTGTTGCCCGTTATCGGCCTGCTCTGCCTGCTGCATCACCTGGACGGCCTGATCGTAGTTCTTGGCCTGCATGTCGGCCTGCGCTTCCTTGAGCAGGGTATTCAGATTGCCGATCTTGGCGTTCTCTTTGATTACTTCGGCGTTCTTTTTGTTGATCTCTTCGATCTGCTTCTTCTGCTCTTCTGTCAGCTTGGGCTGCTGCTGTTGCATCTGCCCGCCGCCCTGCGGCGGCGGTGGGGCAGCGGCCTGGCCCGGCTGCGCGGGCGTAAGGTCGATGTCCAGCTCGTTAATATCGTTTGGAGCATTTAGGGACGCCTGAAACTGAGTGGTGTAAAGCGTCTTGCCGTCCTTGGTGACGGTCACATCGAACTTGCCGGGCGTGACGCCGATGCTGAAAAACTTGCCGCTCTTGTCAGTTTTCAGAGTGAATTTGCGCCCAGTATCCTTATCTTTTAACAGAACCTGCGCCCCAGTGACCGGGCCGCTCGGGTCCTTTATAAAACCCTGCACTGTGGTCGTTTGGGCGAGAGCGCCAATGGCGCCCAGCAATAAGAACAGTAGAGCCACAGCTCCTGTTCTGAGTCTCATACGATTCCTCCCCATCGATAATCAACGACGCGCCGCTGATTGGGCGCTTACCCCGACTGAACCTTTGCGGCCCTTCGCAACGCACGCAGCGAGTCTAGCAACTCTCCTGGTCCGATCAGCCGACCATGCGGTAGTTACAAGGTAAATCTAAGGAAGTGCTCACTTCAAGGGCGTCGGTTTTATGGTCGGCCCTTTGCTAGACGCCCTTGGTCATCGGCTCCCAAACAAACTTATGAATCTGCAGTCCAAGCCGAACGTTAAGACCATCTTCGAGGATCCACTCAACCAGCTCCCTGGGATCGAGCAGGCAATTGCGGGAGTCTCGCGCCGGGCCAGCATCTTTGCGAAAAGCCGGCGAGAGCAAGATCTCTT
>DATLKS010000299.1:0-2222 GCA_035538255.1 Terriglobales bacterium | reverse complement strand
AGGTCATCACTCGCCCCACTCCGGCTCAACAACACGCCTTGCAGTTGCTCGCCGTATCGCTGTAGTCAGTATTGCTTAACCGATTTGAGCCTAATTGCCGTGCTTTCAGTGGATTCGTTTTGGAATGAGGGGGAACTTCGGACTAGTACGATCGCGACGGCACGGTCGCTTCCATGGACAGAGCCGAGCGGATCTCCTGAGGAATGGCTTCCGTTGGCTGCTTGCTCGATTCCGCTTCAGCGCCGGCAGGAATACAGTTTCGGGAATCACAGGTTCAAGTAAGTTTGCCGGCAGCTCCAGTTTCGCCGTGGGAATTATTCATGGATTTGGGGCGGAGACTCCAACCCAGCTTCTGCTCTTTGTAATGGCGGCGAAACTTGGAGGTATGGCTGTAGGCCTTCTGGCTCTGCTCGTTTTCATTCTGGGTATGGGCATCGTAAACACACTGCTGTGCGTTCTGATGGCGCAAGTGTTCCTGAAAACTGCGAGCAGCCACAGATTCCAGCGTGCTCTGAGCGGCATTACCGCAGGATACAGTTTTGCTATCGGTACAATGATGTTAGCGGGGCGGTAAGCTTGTCGCCCTTTTGATTTTCGATGACCGTCCGGCACACACGACAAAAAGACGCAATCCGCAAGGCATTCAGCGAGGCCGATCGACCGCTCTCGCTGGAAGAGGCGCTGACAGCCGCGCAGCGGCACCATCGCGGTCTGGGAATCGCGACTGTTTATCGCAACATCAAAGCGTTGGTCGAAGATCACTGGCTGGCTGCGGTTGAGATTCCAGGTGACTCTCCCCGCTACGAGGTTTCCGGCAAGAAACATCATCACCATTTCCATTGCAACGATTGCGGCAAGCTCTATGAACTCGAGGGCTGCGAGGAGCAGATCAACCCACGCCTTCCGCGCGGCTTCCGTGCCACAGGTCACGAATTCTTCCTGTATGGAATCTGCGCTTCCTGCACGCCTCGGAATCGTGCGCGTGCTTAGGTCTGAGAGAGCTGCCCTTATCCAACGCAAAAGCCGAAGGGTACCCCGGCATGATGTGGGGCGCCTTTGCAGACGCCCTTCAAATCAACACAGATACTGTACTCACAATCCACCCGCAAATCCCACTGGCGCGATCTGCACCAGGCGAGTGCGATCACGGAAGTCAGTACAGTAAACTACGTCGAGCTTCATTGGACGCAAGCCGCCGCCGAACGTGCAGGAGATTGCAATGCGTCCATTCGCTGCATACTGCGCATGCGCAAAAACGCAGCCCACACAAACTGGCTGTGGCTTACGCTCGCGTTCACCACGTGCCGCTCTGACGATTTCGATGACGAATCTGATCAACACGAAGATCAAAACCGGCATTGCAATCCTCCTTTCTCCGGCAACTTGAGTCTGTTGGCTCTAGCGACTGCCGCGGCTGTCCGCCGCGGCAGACGCGGGGTAAAGGTCATACCGACAGCAGCTCCAGTTCTACATCTTCCCCGTTCTGTTCCCGGGCCAGGAGCAAGCCTTGGAACTCGGCCATAGTTTCTGCCGAGTTTCGCTCCACAAAGTTCCTGGCTTCCGATAGCGAAGCTTGGGGAAAAAACTTGCGATAGAGTTCGATCTTCTGAGACTCCGCCGCCTTCCCGAGGTAGAGCTTGTAATCGATTCGACCCGGGCGCAGCAGCGCCGGGTCGAGCGCCTCGACCTTATTCGTCGTCATCACGAAAAGAACGCTCTCCGGCGCGCTGAAGCCGTCGAGCACGTTCAGCAATCCCGACAGCGTGACGCCGAAGGGATCGACTGAACCGCCCTTCTTCTGCGCGGCTTCGGCATTGCCGCAAGCGTCCGCACGGGCCTTGACCGAGTCCGTCCGCATGCAGTCGATATCCTCGAAGAGGATGATCGAGTTCGCGGGTACGTCGTTCACCGCCTTCTTCAGCGATCGGTCGCTGAAATGAGTGAGGTTCACGACGTACACCGACATGCCGAAGCGCGATGCCAGAGCTGAAACCAGCGACGTCTTTCCCGTTCCCGGAGGGCCGTAAAACAAATAGCCGCGGTGATACGGCACTCCGATCTCGCGATAGCGCTGGCGCGACGCCCGGAACTTTTCGATGTCCTCAATCAGGTGCTCCTTCTCACCCGGCTTCAGGATTATCGAATCGAGCGAACGCGGGCTGTAGGCCGCAACGTAGTCCCAACCATCGTCGTAGAGGTAGAGATACGAATTCAGCTTCGCC
>DATLKS010000298.1:0-4390 GCA_035538255.1 Terriglobales bacterium | reverse complement strand
GGTCGCGAACGAGCCGTGATGCCAGGAGTTTGCCGATGCGGCAAAGAAGATTAGCTCGCCTTCGCTCTTGTTCTGCGGATGCCCTCGAGTTGGGGCGGCCGCGAAGCAGCTATATGGGGATTAACCTGAGCTGCCTGGAAGGCGCGAATCGATTCTTCCAGCAGAGTTTCCAGGTACTCGCCAGTCTTTAGCGCGTCCGGAATGAGCATACTCAAGTTCATGCTCAACAGGTCCTCTTGCAATACCGTGGCAATTACCCTGTTAAGGATTCGAGTCTCAGTGACCAGCAAAGGGATGGTGTAGCAATGCCGACAACGATCCGCGCCATGAGCGGCTGCGGCACTCAACAATTCCGCTGGTATTTCTGCCTTCCCAGCTTCAACTGCTTTGGCGAGATCGGTAAGCAGAAGCGGCAAGCGATCAATCCGTTCCTCCTTACTCAAGGAGATTGAGCTCCATCTCTCATCCGCACTGACTTCTTGCAGCCAGCGCTCGATGATCTCATCGGATTTTTCCGAAATCACCGTCGATACCCGTTTGCACGGCGGTTCACTACAACGCGGATGGTGAACCTTTTCCTTCAGCGTGGATACCAATGTGGGAATGTCGGCGGGCTTGGTAAAGTAATCGTCCACCTGCTTGCGGATAGCTTCGAGTGCAGTTTGGAAATCAGGATATCCGGTGAGAATAAACGTGGCGGCGCTGGGCTGAATTCGGCGCATCGCGCTGACGAGTATGAATCCGTCAGCCGGACTGCCGATGTTCAGATCGGTGAGCAGCACGTCGAAAGATTGATGGTTGATGTTGTCGAGAGCTTCAGGAACTGATCCAGCGACTACTACATCAAATCCGTGTTGCTCGAGAATGGCGGGAAGCGTAAGTCTGATGGCGCGTTCGTCATCGACGAATAACACCCGCGTCTGAGGTTGCGAGTCTTGCGTTTCATTTGGCACAAGGAAGTTAGATGCCAGCAGTTCTGCTGGACGAAGATTTATTTTGACCTACTCAAGCTCAAGGCTGCGTTCGCCAGAAGATCCCATTTTCTGTATCGCTTACAGAGACAATTGTTGCATTGCACTGTCATCCAGGCGCAGCCAATCGCAAGCCTCGCGCAGTGAGCGGAATACCGCGAATGTCGCTTCCGGCGCTCGCACTGTAGCGTACATTCTGGCCATGCCATAGGCGAAGTCGGAAGGTGCGGCAACCGCCCGACGTGAATATTTGGAGAAAGGATCCATAGACGCTCCACGCGTGCGAAAGTCGGAAAAATCGCTCTCGCTTGCAGAAAGGCGCCGCAAATCGACTAGCTCGTTATACGTATCCCGAAAGCGTGGATCAGAAACGAGCATTTTCCGCAGGGCTATGGATTCATCCATCGAGGAGCGGCCGCTGAACTCCACCAGAACGGTGTGACTCTCAGGATCGACGTTGTATCGGAAGGCCATAATCGAACCTCCTCCCGGCAAGCACCTGCGCTTGGAACAAAGTTGACGGCGATTATCTCACGCCTTGTGCGATCTCTATTTGAACTAACTAAAAATGCCGCACGAGTTGCTATCTTCAGTCAAACAATGCCTGGCCAGGAGCTAGATACTCAATCCTTTAGAGATCACTTTACGATCCTTCAATCGAGAAGGAGCCTCTGCCAGTGCGAAGATGCAGACGCGTGCCACCGCCATTAATCGTTCCGCGCACTTCGCTACTATGAAATCCGGCTTCGGATGAGATCGGCAGATCGCTCCGGAACTCCGAGCGCCGGCTCCCGCTGAAGTCGACCGTCAGTCCGGCATTGCGGGGAACACGCAGTTCAACACTTCCCTTTTCAGTCTCGATACTGACTTCGTCGCCGAGGTTCTTTGCCTCGATCAGAGCTTCGCCCTTCTCCATCTCGAGGTGTAGCGAACCACGGATGCTTACGCCATGCAGGCGAACCGTCTCTTTGTAAGTGTCGATCTTTATAGCGCCGGTGGTGGACTCGATATCCACAGGAGACTTGTAACTGCTGATGCGAATGTCACCATCGATCGCCGAGAGCCTCATATCCGGTTTGTAGCCTTTGATATCGAGGTTAGTGTGGCGCGGGACCTGAATTGTGAGTTCAACCACGCCGGTGTAGTTGGAATGGTCATCGCACATCCACGCGCAATTGACGTTTGGATACTGCACGCCGACGCGCACCCGAGTTGGATTATTCTCGAAGCTCACCCGGGTGTTCACCATCCACCACTTGCGGTCGCTATCGGTGCCTTCAAATTTCTTGTCAACCGTAACTACAATCTGATTGCCTTCCCCACCGCTCACGTGGATCGTGCCTTTGTAGTTCTCGACGGCCAGTGTGCTACCTGAATTCACGGCAAAGTTCCGAACAAAGTGCTCCTCCTGCTGAGAATCGGAGCTCTGCGCCAACGCGGAAATCGCCAGAGCCAGAACGACACTCGTCAGAGTTACTAGAATTCGCGATTTGCGGTTCATCGAAGGCCTCCTGTGCGGGTTCGGGATCGGGTATACCAGCGAGAATCTTCCAGCTTTAAGACTCACAAGAAGCCGGAAGGTTAGCCTGTCCTTCAGGGCAGAATCAGCTTTCCCTTGACATACGCGGCTTACCGTTGGAGACTTCCATAGTCTACCTATGCCAAGTGGAGACTGGACGTTTTGAACCGAGACGAGATTCCTCCCGGAACACTCTATCTGCTGATCTTGAAGACTCTGGCACGCTTCGGCGAGATGCATGGATACGAGATCGCCAATTCCATTCAGCAAATTTCGGATGATGTGCTTCAGGTGGAAGAAGGCTCTCTCTATCCTGCGCTGCAGCGGATGCTGATCAAAGGGTGGGTCACAGCCAAGTGGGGCACGACGGCAGGCAATCGGCGCGCCCGCTACTACCAACTCACTGCCGCGGGCCGCAAGCAATTGGCTGTCGAGCGGTCCCAGTTCGATCGCGTTATAGGAGCGATCACACGTGTGATCGAGGCGGTCTGAAAGGAGTTCTGCATGGATTGGTTACGCGAACTCGGACGGCGGTTGAGGATGTTGACGCGCCGCGATGAATTTGACGCGGAACTCCGAGAGGAGATGGACTTGCACCTGGAGCTGCGTCAGCAGGAACATCTCGCCTCTGGCATGGCTTCAAATGATGCTCGCGCCGCCGCACACCGTCGGTTTGGAAATGAGACCGTACTCAGGCAGAAGAGTCACACCGAGTGGGGCTGGTCATGGATAGAAGATTTTATCCAGGACGCGCGCTTCGCCGCTCGGATGCTGCGTAAGAGTCCCGCCTTCGCCGCGCTCGCCATTTTTACGCTGGCAGTCGGAATCGGAGCAAACACTGCCATCTTTAGTGTGGTCAACTCCGTTCTTCTGCGCGCGCTTCCCTACCCCAACGCAGACCGGCTGGCGATCATCTGGTCCGGATTGGGAAACGCAAACCGCGCGCCTGCTACGCGATTTGAATTGTTTCAGATTCGCGAGCGGACAAAAGAGTTTGATCAGATTGGCGGGATTTGGGTAACCAACGGAACTCTTCCCGGAGAGGGCGAAGCCGAGCAGGTGAAGGTAGGCTTCGTCACGGCCAACTTTCTAGCGCTGCTATGCCCGAAGCCGGAGCTGGGCCGCTTTTTCGGACCAGAAGACGAAACGAACGCCCCGAATGCTCAGCGTGCAATCATCATTTCCCATGGAGTTTGGACGCGGCGCTTCGGCTCCGATCCCAACGTGATCGGCCGGGCAGTCCGATTTGGGAATAGATCGGCAGTTGTGATTGGCGTATTGCCTGCGAGCTTTCGGTTGATTTTACCAGGTGGATCGAGTGTCCCGGCGAACGTCGATGTGTTCAATTCGGTCCCCGTAGATGCCTCCGAACCGCTTGGGCCGGCCTTTCTTCGTCTGGTTGGCCGCCTGCGCGCTGGAAGCAACCTGGCAAGAGCACAAGCCGAGGCTGATTCCATCGCCACACAAATCAACTCATTCGACGGGAACTCAGGCCTCTCGAACTTTCGCCTATATGTTTATTCGCTTCAGGCAGAAGACGTGCGCGAGGTGCGCGGCACGTTGCTACTTCTCTTCGGCGGCGTTGCTCTTGTACTGATGATCGGATGCGCAAATGTCGCCAATCTGCTGATGGCGCGGGCCACGCGGCGTCTGCGCGAAACGACAGTTCGCGTCGCACTCGGAGCATCACGCGGACGGCTCGTACGTCAGCTCTTGACCGAAAGTCTCCTGCTCGGCTGCTTCCGAGTAGAGGAGTCGCGCGAAGCTGTAGGTGTTCTTTGGCTGTATCCACCGTTTCCAGTTTCGTGCCCGTTTAAGTCCACCATGGCTCGCGAGTACTCCCCCCTCACAGACCCCACCGTGCAGATTTACCGCAGCGGGTTCCTCAAGTGGCCCTTCC
>DATLKS010000297.1:0-6619 GCA_035538255.1 Terriglobales bacterium | reverse complement strand
AACCAACGTGTGTTTCCGGTCGTCTCGACCGCCAACTCGTCGTGGCGCCGCAAACTGGCGGCAAACTCTTCTACTGGCTCGGTCTTCCAGCGCCGAAACGGTTGCTCAGTGCCTTCCCGGATGCAAACCACAAAGTTATCTTGGCGCAAATCCACTCCCCCTTCCTAATAAGGGAAAAGCGGGCGACGAAACCATCTTCGCCACCCTCACAGGATTCCTGTCGCCAATTTCGTTGTTGACAGAACTGTCGTGCTTATAGAAGGAATGACAGTTCTTATGAAGAGAACGTGAGTGAAGGCCTAAAAACCAACGCTCCTGATAATTATCGAATCGGTTTACGCTCTCTCTGGAAATGCTCTAAGACTTGCTCTGCAACCGCCGAGCCCTCGGTGTTCAATCTTCAGCCGGACTCCGCTAGCCGCGGCTATATACTTCTGCCCACGGCTGGAGCGATCATCCGCAGCTCGTCCATTAACTGCGAGAATTGCGTTGGGTATAGCGACTGTGGCCCATCGGAGAGTGCCTTGTCCGGGTCTGGATGGACTTCAATGAGCAGCGCATCGCAGCCGGCCGCGAGTGCGGCACGCGCCATGGGAGCGACTTTATCGCGGCGCCCGGTGCCGTGACTGGGATCGGCGGTCATGGGCAAATGCGAGAGTTTTTTCACAATGGGAATGGCGGAGATGTCCATCGTGTTGCGCGTGTAGGTTTCGAAGGTGCGGATGCCCCGCTCACAGAGAATCACATCGTAGTTTCCGCCGGCCAGGATGTACTCGGCTGACAGCAGGAGTTCTTCAATGGTCGCGGCTATCCCTCGCTTTACCAGCACCGGCTTGCGGACTTTGCCGAGTTCACGAAGCAGATTGAAGTTCTGCATGTTGCGCGCGCCGAGCTGAAACAAATCGACGTAAGGCAGCATTACTTCAATCTGCCCAATCTCCATTACCTCGCTCACAATCAGCAGCCCATAGCGATCTCCGGCTTCGCGCAGCAGCTTCAATCCTTCCACCCCCATTCCCTGAAAGGAATAGGGCGAGCTGCGCGGCTTGAAAGCTCCGCCGCGGAGGAACTTTGCTCCTGCTTTCGCCACCTGCTCCGCCGCTGCAAACAACTGCTCGCGCGACTCCACCGAACACGGACCGGCCATAACAATCACCTGCGTTCCCCCGATGCTGACTCCATTCGCAAATTTCACCACTGTGCCATCCGGCCGAAATGTGCGTCCGACAAGTTTGTAAGGAGCGCTGATGCGATGCACCTGTTGCACGGCTTCGAGCAGCTCGATCTCGCGAATATCGAAATCGATCTTTGCGCCCACTGCTCCCAGCACCGTCTGCTGCTCGCCTGTTGAGCGGTGCACTTCAAATCCGCGCATCACGAGGCGCTCAATCACCTTGTCGATCTGCTGTTCGCTTGCGCCCGGCTGCATGGCAATAATCATGGTTTCGAATGCCTCTGCTTATTCGTTCACTTCGACATCAAATTCCGTTTCACCGGAAGGCGCAGCCTGCTTGCGATGAATCTCCTGCTGCTGAAGCTTGCGCATGACGTCGATGATTCGCTCAAACACGTGTTGGATCTCGCTGTGCGGCAGGGGACCGCGATTCGCCTTCTTCACGTTTTCGAGAATCCGTTTTTCCCGTTCCGGCTCATAGATCGGCAGATTAGTGTTGTTCTTCAGCTTCCCAATCTCGCGCGCTGCTTCTGCACGCTGATTAATCAACTCCACAAGTTTCAGGTCCAGTTCGTCGATCGTTTTACGCCAGTCTTCTATGGTCATGTGCCTAACGCTCCGCCTGGGCTACGGATCTGCCAACGCGCAAACTGCGGATGAATTTGGCAACCGGTTCATCCGAATTCGGGCCGTGCTTCTCCACGATTGAGACAATGGCGCTGCCGATTACCGCCACATCGGCGAACTCGCCGACTGCCTGAAACTGCTCCGGACCGGAGATCCCGAAACCAACGGCAACGGGAAGAGTGGTGAACCGTCGAATACGGTTTACCAACTCAGCAGCATCGACTGCGAGCTGTTCCTGTTGCCCGGTTACTCCCGTTCTGGACACGGCGTATATGAAAGCTCTTGAAGCCGCCGCTATCGCTTTCAATCTCATATCGGTGCTGGTAGGAGCAGCCAGAAAGACGGTCGCAAGATTCTGTGCGCGCATTGCAGCGATATATTCGTCCGCCTCTTCAACAGTTAAATCGGTGATCAACGCGCCATCGACACCGACCGCCGCAAGCTGCTGCACGAAGTTTTGCAATCCTATCCGCAGTGCTGGATTAAAATAGGTAAAGATAATTAGTCCCGCTTTGGGACGTTGTTTGCGAAGTTCCGCCCCGACGGCGAGGACCTGCTTCAGCGAGGTGCCCGATTTCAGCGCACGTTCGCTGGCGCGCTGAATCACCGGCCCATCGGCGACGGGATCGCTGAACGGCACGCCGAGTTCGATCACATCGGCTCCCGCATCAATTGCTGCCAGCGCAACGGACCGCGTAGTCGTGAGATCGGGATCGCCGCACGTGAGATACGCGACCAGGCCAGGTTTGTGACTGAAGGCGATCACAATTTCAGCTCTTTCGTGAGGATTCCCATGTCTTTATCGCCGCGACCTGAGATGTTCACGATCACGATGTCGTCCTTCTTCATTGTCGGCGCACGGCGGATGCATTCCGCAACGGCATGCGACGATTCCAGTGCCGGCACTATGCCTTCGGTTCGCGCAAGGGTGACACATGCATCGAGCGCTTCGGCATCCGAAGCTGCGACATACTCGGCGCGGCCCGCATCGTGCAACGCGGCATGCTCAGGTCCGATGGAGGGATAATCGAGTCCGGCTGATACGGAGTGCGTAGTGGCGATTTGTCCGGCCTCATCCTGCAGCACATACGAGAACGTGCCCTGCAGCACTCCGGGAGAGCCCCCGCAGAAGCGAGCGGCGTGTTCGCCCAATTTGGTGCTGCGTCCTCCAGCCTCGACTCCAATCAAGTTCACCTGCTTGTCGCGGATGAATTCGTAAAAAGCTCCGATCGCATTCGAGCCGCCGCCGACGCACGCGATTACTGCGTTCGGCAGTCGGCCAGCCTGCGCTATGATCTGCTCGCGAGCTTCACGCCCTATACAGCGGTGAAAGTCCCGGACCATTTCGGGATACGGATGCGCCCCCAGCACCGATCCCAGTAAGTAGTGCGTGTTGCGGACGTTGGTGACCCAGTCGCGCATAGCTTCGTTGATTGCATCCTTCAACGTGCATGAACCTGAGTTCACCGGACGTACTTCCGCCCCAAGCAGCCGCATGCGGAACACGTTCAGCTCCTGGCGGCGCATGTCGTCGCTGCCCATGTACACCACACACTCGAATCCCAGCAACGCACAAACTGTGGCCGTTGCGACACCGTGCTGGCCGGCTCCGGTTTCGGCAATGATGCGCCGCTTGCCCATACGCCGCGCCAGCAGTCCCTGGCCGAGGCAGTTGTTGATCTTGTGCGCTCCTGTGTGCAGTAGATCTTCGCGCTTTAGATAAATCTGCGCCCCGCCCAGCTTGTTCGTCAGCCGCGCAGCCAAGAACAGTGGAGTAGGGCGTCCGGCGTACTGCCGAAGCAATTCATCCAGTTCCCGCTGGAAGTCGGGATCCTGCTTCGCCGTGCTATATGCGGCTTCGAGTTCGTCTAGGGCTGCCATCAGCGTCTCAGGAACATATCGCCCGCCGTAAGGACCAAATCGTCCAGCCTTGGCCGAGATCACGGGTTGTGTCTGTACTTGTCTCAATGCGTTATTCCCTTCTGCATCGCCGTTTTCTGAGTGCGATGGCGGGCATCGAACTGCCGGACTGCATCGATGAACTGTGCCACTGCGCCAGGATGTTTGCGTCCCGGATACGATTCGACACCGCTGGCGACGTCCACGCCCCAGGGCCGCAACACATCGAGAGCCTGCTGCACATTCCGTGGCGTGAGCCCGCCTGCGACGATGATCGGCTCCCGAAGCTTGCGGATGTGCGGCTGCGCGCTGTGCCAGTTGAAGGTCTGCCCAGATCCGCCGCGCTGCGCGCCTCGCGCACTGTCAATCAGCCAGAGATCGGGATTCAGATTGGGAGCGCTGTCGAGCACTGTAGCAGCAATGGCCTTGAGGATCTTTGTCCCGGGCAGCCGCTTGCGAACCTCTGCGACATAATCTGCGCCTTCGTCACCGTGCAACTGCACTCCAGTAAATTTGCAGAAGCGGGCAGTCTGCACCAGAGTATCGAGATCCTCGTTGACGAAAACACCAATTGTCTCTACCCCTTTGGGAACGATGGTCCCGATGGAGTAAGCCGCAGTGTCGCTCACCTGGCGTGGGCTCGAACTCATGATGAAGCCCAGCGCATTTGCTCCTGCGCGGATTGCGATATCCGCATCGCGCTCACTGGTCGTGCCGCAGATCTTGATCCAGGTCACTTCCTTGCGACCTCCGCTTTCGGCACGCTGCGTAGGGTATCTGCCAGCAGTTGGCTCAGGGCTTGACCCGGACTGGGCTGCTTCATCAACGACTCACCGATTAGAAACGCCTGATAGCCGGCGGAATGCAACCGCACGATGTCGGCCGCGATATGTATGCCGCTCTCCGCGATCCGCAATGCTGTCGGCGGAATGCCGGAGATCAAGCGCAAGCTGGTTTCGAGTGTCACCTCGAAGGTGCGCAGATCGCGGTTGTTCACGCCAATGATCTCGAAGCCGGCATCGAGTGCGCGTCGAAGCTCATGCTCATCATGTACTTCGCAGAGAACGTCCAGTGCAAAACCGCTGGCGGCCCTTGCCAATTGTTTCAATTCGGAATCGGTGAGCGCAGCAACGATCAGCAGCGCCGCGTCTCCGCCGTATGCTCGGGCTTCCAGCAATTGGATTTCGTCGACGATGAAGTCTTTGCGCAAACATGGAATGGAAACGCTCTGCGATGCCAAACGCAGGTTTTGTAACGATCCCTGAAAATGCTTTTCTTCCGTAAGCACGGAGAGCGCCGCCGCCCCTGCCTGCTGCATTTCGAGCGCAAGATCAACGACCGAGAACTGTGCGCGGATCAAATCACGCGACGGCGACGCCTTCTTGAGCTCGGCAATTACTGCGGCGCCACGATGCGCGGCCTCAAGCAGCGGCCTTCGGAATCCGCGGGGTTTGTGCAGTGCGGCCAGCTTCTCCAGCTCAGCGCGCCGCGACGGACTTACACCGGCGGCTAAGCGGCTGCGTGTCTCAGAGACAATTTGCTGAAGAATGGCTGCCATGTGCTGCGTCGATCCCGGATAAGTTTGAGTTTCTTGAACGGCATTTGAGCTATCGCTCAGGAGTCAGAGAGGCAGGGATCAAAATCGCCAGTATCGATAATACGAGACGTGCGAGCGCCATGTGCAGGAACAACGGGCGGTTCTCGCAGCAGCGGACATGGCAGGCATTATGAGGCATGCGTGGCAGTGGACGCAACTGCGCGAGGATCAGCAGGTCTTTTGCTAGGGCGAAGAATGAGGGAAGGACTATTCCGCCGCCAAGGCAAGCGCGCGGCACGCACGGGAGAGGTCCTCGGAGGCGTGCTGGGTAAGCTTTCGGAATTCGAGTCCGTACCGATATCCATCGCGGTCGCGGACGATAGCCAAGACTTCAATGGGGAGCCGGCAAAACGGAGGCGTGAATTCGATCTGTACCTGTTGACCTTCCTGGAATTCGACCGACGCGTACACTGCCAAGCCGCCTTCGGAAAGATCTTGCGCCCGGCCCTGCACCGTGGTTTTGACCCCTGCTCCTGCAATCAGCTTCACGCTGAAATCAACCTTAAACCGCGGCCATTGCCGCTCAGCGGCTTTCCCCCAGCGTGTCGGCCGTTCCTGCAGGCGCTGCTCCATAGCCCAAGCAGTATGAAATAGCACTTGGGACTAATCAACGCACTTTCGTAACTGTACTTGCGGTCGAGAATGAGCGCGGGTTCTCGCAAAACTGCATCATGCGGCCGGGCGGCGACGGAGAACAGCGAGTACTCCCGCCAGCACCAACACCATGCCGAGAATCACTTGTGACGTCAGCATTTCTCCACCAAGCAGGCTTCCCAGCGCGACTGCAACAACTGGATTAACGTACGCGTAACTGGCAACACGCGTCGCCGGTTCGTGCCCAAGGAGCCAAACATAGGCAGTGAATGCAACGATGGAGGCGCCGATCACGAGATACAGCATGGAAATGATCGCGCGCACATCGACGCGGCTTGGATTAAAGCGTGCGGCATCGCCGGCGATGAGAGAGGCACAGGTCAGGGCCACTCCGCCAAAGATCATCTGGATGCTGGCTGCCATCGGTTTAGCCGCCGGCAGCGGCAGGCGCCGTGACCACAATGTGCCCACTGCCCAGGCCACGGTTCCGAATAAAAGAGCCGCAAGCGGCAACAGCTCAACTCGAGCGCCCGACACCTGAGCCGGCGTAAGGCTCAGCACTGCAACTCCAGCCAGACCGCAGCCAGTGCCGATTAGCAGTCGCGCTGGCATCTGCGCTGGCGAACGCGTCCACTCGAACATGGCAATCCAAACTGGGATGAGTGCGGAGACGATCGCTGCAATACCGGAGGCGACTCGCTGCTCCGCCCAAAAAAGTGGGCCATAGT
>DATLKS010000296.1:0-3710 GCA_035538255.1 Terriglobales bacterium | reverse complement strand
AGTTGGGCCCGCAACTTCTTACTAACCAGGATCCAGACGTTGTAGCCGAACTCCTTCAGATATTTGCTGACGACGGAATTGACATCATCGCCCCTGCCGAGATCGTGGGCCTGGACGGTCGCTCCGGAACTGGTGTCAGCCTAACCGTGCGAACGTCCTCCGGCGAAAAGAGAATTACAGGCAGCGACATCCTGGTTGCGACTGGCCGCGCACCTAACACCACCGGAATTGGGCTGGAAGTCGCTGGCGTCGAATTGGATCAAAGAGGTTACGTGAAGGTGAATGAACGGCTCCAGACAACCGCTCCCAATGTTTGGGCGATTGGTGAATGCGCCGGCAGTCCGCAATTCACTCATATCTCGCTTGACGATTTTCGAGTTATTCGCGACAACCTTGCCGGCGTAGATCGCACTACGCGCGACCGCATGATCCCGTCATGCCTGTTCACCGATCCCCAAGTTGCACATATTGGCCTCACCGAAACCGAAGCGGGCCGCCAAGGTATTGCCGTTCGGGTCCTCAAATTACCCATGGCCGCGGTGCTGAGGACGCGAACTATAGATGAAAGCCGCGGATTCATGAAAGCGCTGATCGAAACGAATGGCGATCGCATCCTTGGCTTTACGATGATCGGACCTGAGGCCGGCGAAGTGATGGCCGTTGTACAGATGGCAATGGTTGCTGGGCTACCTTACACGGCATTGCGCGATGCCATTCTCACGCACCCGACCATGGCTGAAGGGCTCAATTCGCTTTTCTCCAGCGTTAAGCAGGCGAACACCAGGGCCGCGAGTCGGGACGCTAACTTGGGGATCCGCCAAACAAGCCGCACTGGAGCTACAAAACTCGGACTCAACGATGTCGATAACAGTTGAACGCGAAAAGATCGAGATCGCCAAGAGGAATGATGCAGGGATTCCATTTGGGAAGCCGAATACTATTTCGTAGGACGCTCCTGGCAGGCGCCGCTGCGCTGACTCTCGGTTGCCAAATCGCCAAGGACGCGAGTTGGAACTTAGAAGCGACAGTGGCAGCATCGTCGGGAATGCCAGAGAGGCCATCCCCTATTCCCGCAGCTGGTCCGCTGGCCGAACCCAAATCGCTTAAACAAGTGGGTGTTCCAGTGGAGGCCACTCGGGTGGCAGTGCCGGCGGATAATCCGCAAACTCCTGCGAAAATCGCTCTCGGCCAGAAGCTTTTTTTCGACGGTCGCTTGTCGGTTGATGGAACCGTTGCTTGCAGTACGTGCCACGACCCGGCGCGAGCCTTCACAGACGGCAGACCCCTGACGATCGGCGTCAAAGGCCGCGTCGGCCAGCGCAACGCGCCGACTATTCTGAATGCGCTCTACAACAAGACGCAGTTCTGGGATGGGCGTGCCAAGACGCTTGAGGAGCAAGCGGCGCTCCCCATCGCCAATCCGAGTGAAATGGGCCAACCCAGTCTGGATGCTGTCGTGGGCCAGATCGCTGTTTTGCCTGAGTACCAGCAGGCGTTCCAGAGCGTATTCGGCCGCCCGCCAAGCGGCCCCGATTTGATGCGCGCCATTGCGTCCTACGAGCGAACCCAGTTCTCGTTCGATTCCCCGTTCGATCACTTCGTCGCTGGCGACACAAAAGCAATCAGTGACTCTGCCAAGCGGGGCTGGGAGCTTTTCAATACCCGTGCTCGCTGTAATAAATGCCATGCCTTAACGGAAACAAAGCGGGACGCTACATACTTCACAGACAACGACTTTCACAATATTGGTATAGGCATCATTCGACATAACGTGGCCGCGCTGGCGTGTCAGGCTGAACCGCTGATTAATTCGGGCAACGCGACCGCGATCGATCACGCGGCCATTCAGACGGACATGTCCGCCCTCGGCCGCTTTCTCACCACCAAGAAGGATGCTGACATCGCGGCCTTCAAGACACCGGACCTGCGCAACGTGCTGATAACGGCACCTTATTTTCACGACGGCTCGCAAGAAACTCTGTGGGACGTAATGGATCATTACAACAAGGGCGATGGGATAAACGATCCCTATCTCGACGAAGATATGCAGCCACTTGCCCTGAGCGAGGGAGAGATCGATGACGTTGTCGCTTTCCTCGCAACGCTGACGAGCGCGCAGTACGCGGAGCAGGGGGCAAAGGAGTTAGCACGGCAACGCGAACTGTCCCGCACCAAACGGCCGCAGCGCGACACGGCTCGGGTTTTCGGGCCGAAACCGATCCAGCCTAAGCCATCCCGTTCCTGTGTTGCTACGCAGCCCGAGGCAACACCGAAATGATGGCTACACCGAGTTGGTCGAGCCGATCCCGGGGAAAGCGTTAAACATCAACACATCCGGGAAGTCGAAATCAAGAACGGAGCGGAGTTCGCTGGCCAAATTCCGCGCTAGGTCTTCCAGGCCGCGAGAGGCCAGAGATCCAAATAGGCGAACCAATGCCTCGTAACGCTGAGCATTCCCGGACGAGAGTTGTGCATCGGCGCTCATAGGAGACACGACTTGCTCGGCCGGAACAGTAGCGGGAAGTCGCAACGCGGAAGTAGTGCTGACGCGACGTCTTAACCCTAAATATAGGCCTACGGGTTGAAGACTTGGCGAGGGCGACGGGACTCGAACCCGCGGCCTCCTGCGTGAGAGGCAGGCGCGCTACTCGTCGGCCGTTCTTAGACTCGGAGCAGCCAACCAGTTGGCATTCAGCCTGCATTTGGCACACATCTCGCAAACAAATCGCTCAAAAATCTCTAAAAGAAACTGCAGTTTACGACCCAGGGTCAATCGACCTGTGTGTCCTCCGCATCGAGCCATGAAAGCCACGCGTAGACCGCACGAGCAAAGCGTGACGCCACACTTGAACATTGCTTTTCAACGGCGAGAACCCTCAGACGATTTTGGTCATTTCAGGGCACGTGCAGACTTCATTGGAATGGTCAGGAATCCGGCTTCGCCGAACGTATGGGAATGCCCCATCTCATCGGATCTGGAAGCGTTCTATACAGCGCATTAATTAAGTGGGAACGTCAAGAGCAGATTGCGGACTCGCGGGCCCTACTGCGCCGATGAAGTCCCTATTAAGCGGAGACCGGAGGACGGGCAAGCCTCTTCCCCAGCTTTTGGTGAGAGAAGTTTTGCTGGGTTTTGCTGGGGTTTCATGAAATGAGCCATCGATAAACTGAACAAAAGAATGGCTCCTCAGGTAGGACTCGAACCTACAATCCTCCGGTTAACAGCCTGAAGTCTGGATGAGTATCATCCACCTAGTCTAGTGGTCGATTGTTAGAACCAGCCGCTATACATTGGACTTGCATCCAACTGACTTACTATTGCGCAGATGACTATATGTGACTATCATATGGTCATGAAGCAAACTGGCATTGCCGACTTGAAAGCTCGACTTAGCGAGTACCTGCGCGCAGTTCGTCGTGGTGACACAGTCACCATTCTTGATCGTGAGACTCCGGTTGCTAGAATTGTCCCCGTTCACGGCGCGGGTCTGCACGTGCGCAAGCCTGCCGCTGGCGCACCTCCGCCGAATCGTGTGCCGCTCCCTCCGCCCGCGAACTTGCCAATCGATGTGTTGGACCTTTTGCTTGAGGAACGACAGGGCCAGCGGTGATCGCCTATGTCGATAGCTCGGTTTTGCTGCGCGTAGTGCTGGGACAAGCGAATTCCCTGAAGGAATGGAGTCAAATTGAGCGTGGCGTCTGTAGCGTGT
>DATLKS010000295.1:0-8532 GCA_035538255.1 Terriglobales bacterium | reverse complement strand
CTCAGTTGTGCGAGGAGAGGTGTATAAGATTCCGGCTGACCCATCAGTCCTGTCGGAGCTGGATGCGTACGAGGAATTCTTACCTGACGATTCCTCACATTCCTTGTTCACTCGATGTGTCTCGCCAGTTGGCTTGGAGGATGGACGAACCTTTAATTGTTGGATTTACCTGCCCAACCGACGACGCTCCTCCGAATCGGAATTGAAGAGCGCGACGCCCGACTGAGTAGCTATTCCTGCGGCTCGACCGTCGCGCCGCTCGGGACAATCGTCTGAGGGCGGCTTGGGCTGCGAGTTTCGACTCGCGGTCCGTTCGCCGCCTGCTGCGCGACGGCTGGAGTTGGGCCATTCTCATGGCGCTGATGCATCGCGGCACGCTCATCGAACTTGCCGAAGATCATCTTTCCAGCTGTAGTCTGAAGAACTGAAGTCACTGCGATATCCACGTTCTTGCCGATCATTTTGCGCGCGTTGTCCACCACAACCATCGTGCCGTCGTCCAAATACGCAACCCCCTGGTTGTACTCCTTGCCCTCTTTGAGGATGAACACGCGCATGGATTCGCCCGGCAGCACGATTGGCTTCAGCGAGTTGGCCAGCTCGTTTATGTTGAGGACCTCGACACCCTGAAGCTGAGCCACTTTATTCAGGTTGAAGTCATTGGTAACTATCTTAGCTTCGTACAGCTTGGCCAATTCAATCAGCTTCAGATCGACTTCCCGGATCGATGGGAAGTCGTCCTCGACAATCTGGACATTCATCGTCGCCATCTTCTGAATGCGCTGGAGAACATCCAAGCCGCGGCGTCCGCGATTGCGTTTGAGCGAATCGGCCGAGTCGGCTACAAGCTGCAGCTCGCGCAGGACGAACTGGGGAATCACAACGATGCCATCCAGGAACCCGGTTTCAGCGATGTCGGCAATACGGCCGTCGATGATCACGCTGGTGTCGAGGATCTTCGAGCTGCGCCGTCCCTGCTTTTCCGATCCGAAGATACCGCCGAGAGCTGAAAGATTAAGCAGGTCACCTTTGTTAGCACCGACGATCAGGCCAACGTACGACATCAGCAGCATCACGAAAAGCTGGAGGAAATGCTGAGTGCGCCCAGGTTCGATGCTGTCACGGATGACCAGGCTGAAAAGGTAAGCGCCGAAGATTCCCAGGATGCTGCCGATTACAGCGCCGATCAGCCGCTTCAGGCTGACGATGCGCAGTCGCGCCTCGAACAGCACGACAGCAAGCCCGATCACAGCTCCAGCTCCGGCTGCGGCCCAGCTCTCAAGCGAGAACGGACGCAGCACAAAGCAGGCAACTGCAACAACGAGGATGAAGACAATACGAATAAATAAAAGGTCCACAAGGACCTCCCAAAAAGGGACGCGTGTATCTTTCGCCGGGCCCGCTCCCGGTCGTGCTTAAGGTTCGCTCTGCGCTATGAATTTTTCTATGAAGTGTGTTCTTTTACGAGTAGTCTGCGAGGGTCCGACACAGTAGAGTAAAACCCTCGTATTGCAACTATGTGGAAAGAGTATATACCGGCTATTGAATCGAGAATCACTCACGAATCCGACACGCCTACATCTAGGGCAGGCGTTTAGATCGGACGGAGCTTTCTTCCCAATTTCCTCAGTTGGCGAATTCATTTCCACGCCGCGGTGAGATATGACTGGCTACCAACCTTGCCGGCCTCAGGCTGCATCTCCCATCTTGTATCAGTGTGCTTTTACGAATGCCTTGGAGCAGGAGAGACCGCAAATGAGAAACATCAGCTTGTTCTTAGTATTGGCGTTGGCAACAGCATTTGTGGCGATTGCGGCCGCAGAACAGTCGACATCCGGTAGCCCCCAAACAAACACTACTAGCGCTCAAACTGATAATGCCAAAGGCATGTCGCCGGTCAGCACCAACGACGGAGATCTGACCCAACAGCTTCAAAACAAGTTCAGCCAGGATCCGGCATTCGCGAATGTCCAAGTCTCAGTCACCAATGGCACTGCTCTAATCACCGGAAGCGTGAATTCCAAGGCAGACAAGAAGCGCGCGGAGAGTACGGTAAAATCGATCGCCGGCATCAAGCACGTCAAAGATCAGCTCACGGTGAACTCCAATGCTGGAACATCAACCAGCAGCAAGAGCAACGGTCCGACGAACGCATCGAAATCAAACCCCAGCTCAACAAGTGCTCCAACGCCAGGCACCGAAACTTCAACTGCCGGAACGTCGAGCTCGGGGGCGAGCGCTTCGCAGTCGAGCACCAACACCCGCCAGACGTCGAACACTGAGCAGGCTCTTTCAAGTACAACTGGCGCTCAGACGGCTGGCACCAGCTCTCAGAATCCCGCCACGGCACCGGCAGCCATGCCTAATACTCAGACAGGAGCTGCAAGTTCCAGTACGAATGCATCGTCAAGCTCGGCGATGGGAGAGAATGCGTCAAGTGCTCCACAGAGCACAGGGAATGCTGCCGGTGAAGCCAACATGGCCGGCCAGGGTGCGCCTGCGGGGCAATCGACGAGCACTCCAAGCACAGCGGGAGGAGTCAGTGGCACGGCAGCCGCGAGTCCATCCACTACAGCACAGTCCGGCACCGGTGCTGGAGCCATTGGCTCGAACGCTGGAGCGACAACGGGGATGGCCGGAACCCCTGCTTCTCCCTCGGTTCCGACCGGTGTCGGCATAAATGACACTGCAACCCTCCAAGGTCAAATCCAGAGCGCGCTGCAGAACGAGCCGACCTTGCATAACGACACTTTGACTGTGAACGTGACCGATAGCACGATCGACCTCAGCGGCAATGTGCAGACGGGTAAAGAAAAGCAGACGGCCCGCCGCATTGCCAGTTCTTTTGCCGGCAATCGCCGGGTCAAAGACCGCATCACGGTGAGCGGAAAGGGCACCGCGTCGAACAGCAGCCCTGGTTCGAACCCGTTAGGCAGTAACGCGGCGAACAATCCATCAAGCAATCAAAGCAATCCGTCGAACCCCAGCAGCAATCCCAACAATCCGCAAAATCCGAGCGCGAATAATCCAGCGGCGAATGGGGATGCCTCCACCAATCCTCGATAATTGGGATCACTGGCTATTCAAAAAAAGGCGGCAACTCTCTCTGCCGCCTTTTCTTTTTGTACTCCGCTGAGGACTCCTCGAACACGCTGAAACGATATGTTGCCGCAACTCTCGAATTTGACGCTCTGGAGGACCCTCGATACTGTCGAAACAGATGACTTCGAATCATCTTCGCGTCCGCTTGCACCTGCCCGACAGCTCAGTTCACGAGCTCTTGGTGCCACAGGACCAGCACATCTGGGACGCGGCTCATGCAGCCGGAATCGAGCTGCCATCGATATGTCATCAGGGACGCTGCCTAACCTGCGCTGGACGCCTGCTGCAACCGGGCGAATTCGACGCCAGCGATGCCGCAGCCTACTTCCCGCGGGATCGCGAATCGGGATTTATCTTGCTATGTACGGCGTGCCCGCTTTCCGATTTGGAAATCTAGACGCATCAACAGTTCGCCATGCGTCAGCACAGGCGCGCGCTGGGGCTCCCCGCGCCGTATTCGGGAGTGGAGGATGCGGGGCAAAGCTAGCACTCAGCATTCAGCACTCAGCATTCAGCCACGTACCGGTATGGCTTGCGTCGGATGCACAGCGTAACGGAAGCGAATTGCGGGCAGCGTCCGCTCAGTGTCCCGGCTGAACGCTGAGTGCTGAATGCTGAGTGCTGGTTTTGATTCTGCGCTCATATTCGCGCAAGATGAAGTTATCGGTCATGCCGGCGATATAGTCGCAAATCACGCGCTCCGGCTTTTCCTCCTGGAACTGCTCCTGATACGTAGCAGGAAGATCTTGCGGATTCGCCATCCAAAAATGAAACAGATCTGAAATGACTTCCTCCAGATGCTCGCGGCCGGAAGCGAGCAGCGGACTCTCATAGAGCCTGTCATGGAGAAAGGCTTTGCTCTCGCGGCGTTCGGCATCGGCTTCGGGGCTCAGTCCAATCAAGCGCTGCGGACACATGCGGGCATCGCGAGAGTGGTGGATGCGGGCTGCGCGGATTCGGTGTCCACTGGCATGAATCAGATCGGTAACCATGCGATCCAGGACGCGGCGCAGGCATTCATTGAACTTCAACTTCGCCAGTGCATCGGGATAGTCCTTCTCTACCTCCCGCCAGACCTGCTCGAACGGAAGCAAATGTTCGCGAATCGCCTCAATCGAAAGAATTCCCGATTCGACTCCATCATCGAGGTCAGCGATGTTATATGCGATCTCGTCTGCAAGATCGATCACTTGCGCCTCGAGCGGAGGCCGCTGCTCGAGGAGGTACTCCGCCAATTCCGGAAACTCCTTCACATCCCAGTCGCGGGAATGCTTGATGATGCCTTCGCGAACTTCAAAACTGAGATTTAAGCCCCGAAACTCGGGATAGCGCACCTCAAAATGCTCGACGATACGCAAGGCGTGCAGGTTGTGATCGAAGATGTCGCCGAATTTGCGCATTTCGCGATCGAGGGCGCGCTCGCCGGCGTGTCCAAATGGCGGATGTCCGATGTCGTGAACCAGAGCCAGCGTTTCTGTGAGATCGGAATTCAGTCCCAGCGCTGAAGCCACTGTACGGGCAATCTGCGCGACTTCAATGGTGTGTGTCAGCCGATTGCGAAAATGATCCGACTCGCGATGGGTGAAAACCTGAGTCTTGCTCTCCAACCGGCGGAACGCGCGAGAGTGCACCACGCGATCGCGATCGCGCTGAAAATCCGAACGGTAGGGATGCGGCGGCTCAGGAAAACGCCGCCCGCGTGACTCCTCCGGACGCAGCGCGTAGGGTGCGTACATGGGGTGAGGATAACGCATCGAGGAGGCGCCGCACCGAACGCAGGTTGAGCGATATTCTGCACGGAATTAAGGCGTACTGTGGCGGCCCTTCAGGCCTGGTGAACGCACTCCGATTTTAAATTTTCGCAACTTAGATGATCCCGAGCCGCTGTCCCACCTTCTTCAACGTCGCGAGCGCCTGATCCAGCTGCTCGCGGGTATGCGTTGCCGTCATGATCGTACGAATCCTGGCCTTGCCTTCAGGCACGGTTGGAAAAGCAATGCCGGTTGCCATCACGCCCTCATTGAACAACTCGCGGGAAAACTGCATCGCCAGCTTGCCGTCGCCGACAATGATGGGCGTGATCGGTGTCTCGCTGGCAGGTGTGTTCTTGCCGCCTATATTGAAGCCGAGATTGCCGAGTTCCTTTTTGAAATAGCGCGTGTTCTCCCACAGCTTCTCCATGAGCTGCGGCTCTTGTTCCAGCACATCGAAGGCGGCAATGCAGGTAGCAGCTACAGACGGTGGATGCGAGGTTGAGAATAGAAACGGCCGTGCGCGGTGATAGAGGAAGTCGATCAAATCGCGCGAGCCACAAACATACCCGCCAAGCGCGCCGATCGCCTTCGATAACGTCCCGACCTGCACGTCTACACGCCCGTGCACATTGAAGTGGTCGATGGTGCCGCGTCCGTTGCGGCCAAGCACGCCCGAGGCATGCGCGTCGTCAACCATCATGATGGCGCCATACTTCTCTGCCAGATCGCATAGCGCGGGCAGCGGGCCGACGTCGCCGTCCATGGAAAAGACGCCATCGGTGATCAGAAGCTTGTTGCCGGGCTGATCTTTCACCGACGCAAGCTGCTCTTCCGCATGGGCAATATCTTTGTGGCGGAAGACCAGGATCTTCGCCCGAGATAGTCGAGCTCCATCGATGATGGACGCATGATTCAACTCGTCAGAGATGATGAAGTCTTCTTTTCCCAAAATCGCCGAGACCGTACCGGCATTGGCCGCGAAACCCGATTGGAAGACGACGCAAGCATCTACATTCTTGAAGCGCGCAATCTTCTCCTCCAACTGCATGTGAATGCGCATGGTGCCGGCGATGGTACGCACCGCTCCTGAACCTACGCCAAACTTCCTGGTAGCTTCGAGTGCGGCTTCGCGCAGCCTGGGATGCGTGGTCAGACCGAGGTAATTGTTCGAGGCAAGATTGATGACCTTCTTGCCGTCAAACGTGCACACCGGCTCCTGCTCGTCTTCGAGGATGCGCAGCTTGAAATGTGTGCCTTTTTCCTTGAGCTGATTGATCTGTTCGCCGAGGTAGGAGAGAGGATCGACCCGAGTCGCGGTAGTCATGACGGGATAGTGTAAATCTGATTCGGTGTTGCCATGGACGCGCGGTGAGCCATGTGCGGCCATTCTCTTGCGCTCTCCGCCTGCTAGGCCGTTCCCCGGCCGGTCGTTCTGGAACGGGTTCTTTTCCATTTGGCCCGTCTCGATTCATCAGTTTTTGACTTCGTTGTAACTCCGCATTCATACTCCCGCCATATTCATGGAACTCACTCATTATTCTCGGAATATCCGAACGCGTAACTCGCGGCGTACGCTTGTACGCCCGAAAAATCGAAGTCATCCAAACAACTCTCAATATTTGAGTGGAGGAGAACGAATGAAAGCGTTGCTTCGCAGTTCATTAGCATGCCTGCTCACAAGCGGCATGCTTTTTGCGCAGAGCACCAGTACATCGCAGGCCGGTACCGGCAGCAGATCCAGGACCAGCAGAACAACAACAGCCCGCCGTAGAACCGCACCAACATCGACAGCGCCATCCACAGCGGCGCAGTTGCAGGAGCTGCGCGACATGCTGGCGACGCAGCAGCGGCAGATTCAGCAGTTGCAAAATCAACTCGCGGCACGCGATCAACAGGTTCAGCAGGCGCAGCGGGCCGCTACCGATGCCGATGCAAAAGCAGCCGATGCGGCAGCCAAGGCAGCCGAAGCGCAGACTGTGAACAGCGAGGCCAACACGCAGGTCGCAAGTCTGAAAGAGACGGTTACCGCCGTGAAGGCGAACGATCAGAACCTCGCCGAGACGATTCAGTCGGAGCAGAAGCGCGTGAACCAGGAAGTCTTGAATCCCGATGCGATTCACTTCAAAGGCGTTACAATCAGCCCAACGGGCAGCTTCATTGAAGCCGCGACCGTGTGGCGCCAGCGCGGAATCGGCGGAGACATTAACACGCAGTTCACCGGCATTCCCTTCTCGGGTGCAAGCAATGCGCACCTGAGCGAATTCAACGGCACCGGCCGGCAGTCCCGCTTGGCGTTGACAGGGGAAGGCAGGGTGGGAAGCTGGGTGGCCCGCGCATACTACGAAGCCGACTGGCTCTCCGCAGGCGTTACCTCCAATGACAACCAAAGCAACAGCTACACTATGCGCCAACGCCAGCTGTTTGGGCAGATCGCAGGCGACAATGGATGGACGTTCACCGGCGGTCAGATGTGGAGCTTAGCCACTGAGACCAGAACGGGACTCGACAATAAGACCGAAGTTCTGCCACAGACCATCGATCCCCAATACCACGCAGGATTCACCTGGGCGCGCCAATATGGAGCTCGCATCACCAAGAGCTTCAATAAGAAAGTCTTCCTTGGCTTCTCCGTGGAGCAGCCGCAGACGCTGAACCTCGGCGGTGGCGGCGCGCTCGATACGGTCGTTTATCAGCAAGTAGGCAATACAGGCGGACTTTATAACAATCAGGCGAACTACAGCTATGGCGTCGCTCCCGACCTCATCGGCAAAATCGCCTTTGAGCCTGGCTACGGCCACTACGAGATATTCGGCATCGCACGGTTTTTCCGCGACCGCGTCTATCCTGCTGCAACCAGTAGCACTGTAACTTCCGCTGCAGGCGCTTTCAACGACACTCGCAACGCGGGCGGGATCGGTGGCAACATTCGTTTCGGACTCATTCCCAAGAAGCTTGACCTGGGCTTCCACATCCTCGCGGGAGATGGGGTTGGACGCTATGGCGATTCGACTTTGGCCGATGTAACAGTTCGACCGGACGGAACACTGTCTCCAATCCGCGGTGGTTCGGCCCTCGGCGGACTCGAACTGCACGCTACTCCCAAGCTCGATATCTATGCCTACTACGGCGGCGATTACGATCAGCGCCAGCTCTATACGATCTCAGCAGGGAAATTTTCGGGATATGGGCGTCCGACGAATGTCACGACTGGCTGCGGACTTGAGGTGGCTCCGGCTGGAGCAGCAGGAAATTCTATTCTGGGAAGCAGCACTTCGACACCGGCGAACTGCAGCCCGGATACTCGCGCTCTCAAGGAAGGATCAATCGGATATTGGTATGACTTCTATCGCGGTCCCAAAGGCCGCATCCGCCAGAGCATTCAATACAGCTACTTCGTAAAGAACACCTGGGCTGGCACCGGAGGCTCACCAAAGGCGATAGACAACATGGTTTGGACAGCCTTCCGCTATTACCTACCGTAAACAGTACAACGCAACGCCTCCATTCGCCGGTGGACATTGTCCACCGGCTTTTTTTGGTGTGCCGAGCATGTTCGACAGCTTGAAGGTGAAAGTCCTTTTCACAACCTGATAGAGGTGAAGTGATAGTGAAGCGTAAGGGCGTCGTCGCAAGGCGGGGTCTGAAGGAAGCGCGGAGCAAATGCACGAGCCAATGT